>JAKURV010000039.1 GCA_022452035.1 Acidimicrobiales bacterium
GCCTGGTGTTGGCCGTCGCCGCTGCTGATCGTTCAGTGACCACCGTGGAGGGGCTGTCAGCCGGCCATGAGGCCGGCGGGTCCCTGTCTGATGTCCAGCAGGCCTTCGTGGATGCCGGTGCAGTCCAGTGCGGCTTCTGTACCCCCGGCCTGCTTATGGCGGTAGACGACCTCCTCGATCACGACCCCGACCCCGACGACCTCACCGTCCGGGAAGCCATCAGCGGGAACCTCTGTCGCTGCACCGGCTACGGACGCATTCTGGACGCCGTGGACCGCGCTGCCTTGGCCCGACGGGAGGCCCGGACATGAGTGCCGTGTCGACGACCCTGGCCGGTGGTCGGACGCGTGCTGCTGGGATCGGCGAGAGCGCCTCCCGGCCGGACGGAGTTCCCAAGGTCACTGGTGAGTTCGCTTTCTCGAGCGACCTCTGGCACGACCGGATGCTGTGGGGGGGGACCCTGAGATCGCCCCACCCGTCAGCCCGGATCCGGTCCGTCGATATCGGCCCGGCTGTGGCCATGACCGGGGTCCACGCCGTCCTGACCCACGAAGATGTTCCCGGTGCGGCCACCTACGGCCTGGACCACCCCGACCAGCCGGTCCTGGCTGCCGGTGTTGTCCGTTACGCGGGCGAGCCGGTGGCCATCGTGGCCGCCGACCACCCGGAAACGGTCCGTCGGGCCCTGGCCGCCATCGTGGTCGACTACGAGATCACCGAGCCCCTGGTCGACCCGTCCCTGGCCGAGGCGGCGCCGCCCATCCACCCCGATGGGAATCTGCTTCGTCGCATCCACCTCCGCCACGGAGATCCGACAGCCGCCGACCGCCACGATCTGGTGGTCGTCGAGGGTACGTACGAGGTGGGCATGCAGGACCAGGCCTTCCTGGGCCCGGAGTCTGGCCTTGCCGTTCCGGCTGAGGACGGAGGCGTCGAGCTGTACGTGGCCACCCAGTGGCTCCATGTGGACCGGGACCAGGTGGCGGCCTGCCTAGGTTTGGATCCCGGGTTGGTGCGCTTGACTCTGGCCGGGGTGGGCGGGGCGTTCGGTGCCCGCGAGGACTTGAGTCTCCACGTCCACCTGTGCCTGTTGGCCCTGCGCACCGGCCGCCCGGTGAAGATGGTCTACGGCCGGGAGGAGAGCTTCCACGGACACGTGCACCGCCACCCAGCCAAGCTCTGGTACCGCCACCACGCGGCGGCCGACGGGACGCTGATCCGTGTGGAGGCCCGGCTGCTGTTCGACGGAGGGTCTTACGCTTCTTCAAGTGGGGCGGTGATCGCCAACGCCACCTGCTTCGCCGCTGGGCCCTACCGGGTGCCGTCGGCCGACGTGGAGGGCGTTGTGGTTCGGACCAACAACCCACCCTGTGGCGCCATGCGGGGCTTCGGCGCCGTCCAGACATGCATGGCCCACGAGGCCCAGATGGACCGTCTGGCCGTGGCCCTGGGGATGGACCCCGTCGACCTGCGACTACACAACGCTCTGACCCCAGGTGACCGGCTACTTACTGGACAGGTGGTGACCGGGGCTCTCCCGGTGGCTGAGGTGATCCGCACGTGCGCCGGGAGTCCGTCGGCCGCCGTTCGCCCCGACGAGCCGATGTCACGGCCCGGTGGAGCCGGACGGACGGCGGACGCCACCCACGTGGTCCGGGGCGAGGCGCTGGCCGTGGGCTTCAAGAATCTCATGTTCTCCGAGGGGTTCGACGATTCCTCAGAGGCCCGGTGCGAGTTACAGGATGGTGTGGCCACCATCACGTGTGCATGCGCCGAGGTTGGCCAGGGCTTTGTGACCCTGGCCCAGCAGATCGCCCGTGAGGTCCTGAGTGTGGAGGAGGTTGTGCTGGCCCCAGTCGAGACGGCCACCATCGGTTCGGCCGGCTCCACGTCGGCCAGCCGCCAGACCTGGATGTCCGGGGGTGCCGTCCAGAAGGCCTGCGAGGAGGTCCGAACCACCCTTCTGGTCCGGGTGGCTGCCGAGTATGACGTTCCGGTGGACGACTTGGTCCTGGTCGACGGTCGGGTGTGCTCGCTGTCCGGACCCTTGGACGTAGACCTGACCGCGGTGACCATCGAGCCGGTCACCGCCGACGTGGTCCACCGCCACGCTCCGACCTCTCCATTGGATGCCGACGGGCAGGGAAACGCGCACGTGTCGTTCGCCGTCTCAGCCCACCGGGCCATCGTGGACGTCGACCCAGACCTCGGACTGGTGAAGGTGGTCGAGCTCACCACCTCGCAGGACGTGGGACGGATCCTGAACCCGATCCAGGCCCTGGGACAATTGGAGGGCGGTGCCGCCCAGGGACTGGGCCTGGCCGTCATGGAGGAGGTCCAGGTGGTCGACGGTCGGATCCGCAACGCCTCGTTCACCGACTACCTGGTGCCTACCGCTCTGGACATGCCACCGGTAGGGGTTGCCGCGCTTATCGAACAACCAGAGCCTGGGGCCCCGTTCGGGGCCAAGGGGATCGGGGAGCCGCCGACCATCTCGTCCACGGCAGCGATCGTCGCCGCCATGCGGGAGGCCACAGGACTGGACCTGCCCCGGGTGCCGGTACGTCCGGCCGACATCGCCCTGGCCGACGTCGTTCCCGGAGGTGCCCGATGACCAGCCGGACCCCCGACGCTCCTCGTATCGACGGCGACCGACTGCTCCGCCGGATCGAGGCACTGGCCACCATCGGGCCCATCGACGGCGGGGGCTCCTGCCGCCTCGCCTTGACCGACGAAGACCGGGAGGGTCGCGACCTCGTGGTGGCGTGGATGCACGACCTCAATCTGGACGTGCGAGTCGACGGAATCGGCAACGTGGTCGGCGTGCGGCCCGGTCGGACTGACGGCCCACCGGTGATGACCGGAAGCCACATCGACACCGTCCGTACCGGAGGCCGCTACGACGGGAACCTCGGGGTGCTGGCCGGCCTGGAGGTCATCGAGACACTCGAGCAGCAGGGCATCCGAACCGAGCACCCGTTCGCCGTGGCCTTCTTCACCGACGAGGAAGGCTCCAGATTCCCCCCCGACATGCTGGGGAGTCTCGTCTACGTCGGCGGGATGGCCGTCGAGGAGGCCTTGGACATTGTGGGCATCGACGGTGCGGTTGTCGGCGAGGAACTGGACCGCATTGGCTACCAGGGCCCGTTCCCCTGTCCTGGGCCGGCACCCCGGGCCTTTGTAGAATTACACATCGAGCAGGGTCCAGTGCTGGAAGCAGCGGGCACCACTATCGGAGCCGTTACCGGCGTCCAGGGCATCTCCTGGACCGAACTGACCGTCACCGGCCAGTCCAACCACGCTGGGACTACCCCCATGGGCCTCCGTCACGACCCGGGCTATGTGGCGGCGGCCATCGCCCACCACGTCCGGCAGATGGCAGTCCGGATGGGTGGACGCCAGGTGGGCACCGTGGGGCGCCTGGAGCTTCACCCCAACCTGGTCAACGTGGTGGCCGCCTCGGCATCGATGACCGTGGACCTGCGCAATACCGACGAGCAACTCCTGCGGGAGGCCGAGGCTGAACTGGCCCGAATGGTGGCCGACCTGGCGACCAGCGAGGGCGTCGAGGTCGCTGAGCGGACCCTGGCTCGCTTCGAGCCGGTGGAGTTCGACACCCGGGTAGTTGACACGGTGGCCGGAGCGGCGGCCGACCTCGGCCACACCGTCCAACGGATGCCTTCGGGCGCTGGTCACGACGCCCAGATGATGGCCCGCGTCTGCCCGACCGGCATGGTCTTCGTACCCAGCCGCGACGGCATCAGCCACAACCCGGCCGAGCACACCGACCCCGAACACCTGGTTGCCGGGGCCAACGTGCTCGTGCGAACCCTGCTGGCCCTGGACGCCTCCGACCTGACGGGACCCGGATCGAGAGGCACAGCGTGAGCCGCTTCGTGACCATCGGCGCAGCCCAGATGGGCCCCATCCAGCGTTCCGACACCCGATCGGAGGTGGTGGAGCGGCTCCTGGCTCTACTGCACCGCGGTGCCGACGCTGGCTGCGACCTGGTGGTGTTCCCGGAACTGGCCCTGACCACGTTCTTCCCCCGCTGGTGGGTCGACGACCTGTCCGAGGCCGACCACTTCTACGAGACCGAGATGCCTGGTCCCGAGACCCGCCCCCTGTTCGACGAGGCCAAGCGACTGGGCGTGGGCTTCCACTTGGGGTACGCCGAGCTGACCCCGGACGGTCACCGGTACAACACGGCGATCCTGGTCGAGCGGGATGGCACCATCGTCGGTCGGTATCGCAAGGTGCACCTTCCAGGCCACGAGGACCACGAGCCATGGCGGGCCTTCCAGCACCTGGAGCGCTACTACTTCGAGCCCGGAGACGGCTTCGCTGTCCACGGTGCCTTTGGCGGAGTAGTCGGCATGGCCATCTGTAATGACCGGCGTTGGCCCGAGACCTACCGGGTCCTCGGCCTCCAGGGCTGTGAGCTGGCCCTCATCGGCTACAACACGCCGATCCACTATGCCCCCGACCCGGGCCAGGATCGGCTCCAGGGCTTCCACAACCGCCTGGTGCTCCAGTCGGGCGCATACCAGAACGGGATGTGGGTGGTCGGCGTGGCCAAGGCCGGGGAGGAGGAGGGCTGTGCCCTACTGGGCGAGAGTGTCATCATCGGCCCGTCGGGTGAGGTCCACGCCACCTGTACCACCGAGGGCGACGAGCTTGCCGTAGCTCGCGTCGACCTGGACCTGTGCGCCGATTACAAGGAGACCCTGTTCGACTTTGAGCGGTACCGACGCCCCGAGGTATACGGCGCCATCACCGGGCAGCGGGGGCCGTTGGTTCCCGAAGGGATTCGGAAGGCACGGGTAGGGGAGCCCGAAGGGTCCGACGACACCGGGGAGGAGCGCCTGTGACCACCTTCGACCTGAACGGCCGGACGGTTGAGGCATCCGCCGACCACCCGCACCTACTGGCCGCTCTCCGCGACGAACTGCGGGTGACCTCGCCCAAGGATGGTTGTGCACCGTCCGGGCAGTGTGGCTGCTGCACTGTCCTGCTGGACGGAAAGGCCCGCGTGGCCTGCCAGACGTCCATGGAGAGGGTTGAGGGGGTGGCCGTCACCACTGTTGAGGGGCTGACGGGTGAGGAGCGGGAGCAGTACGCCACGGCCTTCGCCGCCCACGGGGCCCTGCAGTGCGGCTTCTGTACCCCGGGCATCGTCATGCGGGCCAAGGCACTGATCGACAGGAAGGGTGAGGCGCTGACCCGCGAGGAGGCGGCCAGGCACCTGGGTGGCCATCTGTGCCGCTGCACCGGTTACGTGAAGATCCTGGACGCCGTGGAATCCCTGGCCTCGGGAGACATCCCTGTACCCCTGCCCCGGGGTGGCGTGGGTTCCCGTGGCGTGAAGGTCGAGGCGAGCGAGTTAAGTCTCGGCGACCGACCGTTTATCGATGACTTGGCCCCCGACGGCCTGCTGCATGCAGCCCTGCGCTTGGCTGACCATGCCCGGGCCGACATAGTGAGCATCGACACCGCGGCCGCCGAGGAGGTCAACGGAGTTCACCGGGTCCTTACCGCAGCGGACGTCCCAGGCGCTCTTCGGGTGGGCATCATCCACACCGACTGGCCGGTCATGATCCCCGAGGGGGGACGCACCTCCTACCTGGGAGATGTGCTGGCCGTGGTGGTGGCCGACGACCGCGAGACAGCTCGAGAAGCCGCCGCCCTAGTGGCCGTTGAGCAGGTTCCTCGGACCGTCTACAGCGACCCCGTGGTGGCCCTGCAGGCCGACGAGGACGCTGTGTGGGAATTGGATGGCAACGTGCTGTCCGTCTCGACCTACTCCCGGGGCGACGTAGAGGCGGCCCTGGCCGGCTCGGCCCACGTGGTCGAGGAGGTCTTCCAGACCCAGCGCATCGAGCATGCCTTCGTGGAACCCGAGTCGACTCTCGCCGTACCCACAGATGACGGGCTTTATATGTACTCGGGTGGCCAGGGGGTATGGGACGACCGCAACCAGGTCGCCTCGGTGCTGGGAATCGATACCGGGCGCATCACCGTCGAGTTGGTATCCAACGGCGGGGCGTTCGGCGGTAAGGAGGACATGTGTAACCAGGCCCACACGGCGTTGGCCGCCTGGCTGCTGCAACGCCCGGTTCGGTGCACGCTTTCCCGGGAGGAGTCGCTCCTCATGCATCCCAAGCGCCACCCCATCCGGATGGCCTATCGGGCGGGTTGCGACGCCGACGGGAAGCTAACCGGCCTGTGGGCCCGAATGATCGGCGACTCAGGGCCCTACGCGTCGGTGGGCATGAAGGTGTTGGAACGGGCCGCCGGCCATGCCAGTGGCCCCTACGTTTTGCCCACCATCGACGTGGAGTCCACGGCGGTCCGCACCAATAATCCAGTTGGCGGAGCGTTCCGGGGATTCGGGGCCAACCAGGCACAGTTCGCCATGGAAGGAGTCATGGATCGCCTAGCCGAGCAGGTTGGGATCTCGGGATGGGAGATCCGTAGCCGCAACGTTGTGACCCCAGGCGCCATCTGGGGCCCCGGCCAGGTCATGGACGACGGCTGCCTTGGCGCCCGGGCCTGTCTGGACGAGGTGAAGGCTGCATACGACGAGGCGGTGGCTGACGGCCGACCGGTCGGCCTGGGCCTCGGGCTCAAGAACTCGGGCCTGGGAAACGGCTTCAAGGAGGTCGCCCGAGCCGTCGTTCGGTTCACCGGGGACGGCCGGGTGGAGGTCCGGCACTGCTGGACCGAGATGGGCCAGGGTGTTCACACGGTCGCCCTGCAGGTAGCTGTTGAAGAACTGGGCGTTGACCCGGAGACCGTGGACGTCATCGTGGACACCACCCGTGAATTGGGCGCCGGCCAGACCACGGGCAGCCGGGGCACCTTGATGGGCGCTGGCTCGGTGGCCGACGCCTGCCACAACGCCCTGGCTGACGGCTGCCGTCCGAACGTGGACTACGAGGGCGAGTACCGGGTGGACTGGACCAACTCGATGAATGACGGCCTAGAGAATCCCGTCATCCACTCCACCTTCGGCTACGCGGCCCAGATGGTGGTTCTGGACCCGGAGACTGGCCTGGTGGACTGCGTGGTGGCCGCCCACGACGTGGGCCGAGCCGTTAACCCCCTGATGTGCGAGGGGCAGGTCGAGGGGGCGGTTCACATGGGTCTCGGCTACGCCCTGACCGAGGGCTTCCCGACTGACGCCGACGCCCGTCCCCGGAACGAGACTCTACGAAGCCTCGGCATCATCCGACCCAAGGACATGCCGGAGGTCGACGTCCGGCTGATCGAGTCGCCCCAGCCCGACTCGCCCTATGGCATCAAGGGCGTGGGAGAGATCGGCCTAGTGCCGACGGCCGGTGCAGTGGCTGCCGCCCTGCACGCCCACGACGGCGGATGGCGTCACAGCCTGCCCATGGCCGACCCGGACCAGGAGGACCGTTGGGCCGCCTGGGACGGACGCTGATTCCGTGGCTGCTGTCGCTCCGACCGCCGACCAGACCCCAGGGCTGGTCTGCGCGCACCACCACCTCTACTCGGCGCTGGCTCGCGGCATGCCAACCCCGCCCCGGACACCGACTGGGTTCGCCGAGATCCTGGAACTGGTGTGGTGGCGCCTCGACCGGGCATTGGACGACCAGTCGATCCGGTGGTCGGCCATGCTGGGCGCCGTGGAGGCCCTCGAACGTGGCTGCACGGCGATCATCGATCACCACGAGTCCCCGGACGCCATCGACGGCTCGCTGTCAATAATCGCCGAGGCGTGTGCCGAGGTGGGGGTGCGGGTGTCGTGTGCCTACGGGATCACCGACCGCCACGGTGCCGACGGGGCCCGGCGTGGACTGGCCGAGAACGAGCGGTTCCTCCGGGAGGGTGGCCGGGGCATGGTCGGTGTGCACGCCGGGTTCACCTGCTCTGACGAGAGCCTGGAGGCGGCGGCCGGCCTGGCCGCCGACCGGGGCGTGGGGGTCCACGTGCACGTGGCCGAGGGCCCAGTAGACGCCGGGGCGGCCGACCGGCTACGACACCTGGCCACCGACGACTGGCTCCTGATCCATGGGGTACACCTGCTCGACGACCACGGCCTGGCCGGGACCATCGTCCACAACGCCCGATCCAACATGAACAACGCCGTCGGCTACGCCCGACCCGTCCGGTTCGCCAACCCGGTGGCCCTGGGCAGCGACGGGATCGGGGCCGACATGCTCGACGAGTTCCGCGTGGCTTACGCGCGCCAGCGCGAAGACGACGTGACGGCTTCGCCCGAGGTGGCCTGGGGATGGCTGGCCACCGGCTGGGACCTGTTTCCCGAGGCGTTGGCCGACCGGGTGACTTGGACGTACGCCGATATGGACCCCTGGCGGCTGGCCTTCACCACCGACGTCGGACCCCGGACCGTGGAGGTCGATGGCCGGGTGGTCCTGGCCGATGGCCGGCCCACCCTGGTCGATGCCGACGAGGTCCGGGCCCGGGCCGCCGAGGAGGCCGCCCGCCTGCACCGTCGCCTCGAGGACTGCTGAGAGGAGCGCCCTATGACCCGTCTGGCCATCTACCTACAGGACGCCCATTCGATTCCGGACGCCATCGGCTACGTCCAGTACGCCGAGCAGCGGGGTTTCGAGGCGGTCTGGCAGGCTGATTCCCGTTTGGTTCGCGACGCCGTGGTCCCCATGGCCGCCTTCGCCTCTTGCACTGAGACCATCAGGATCGGCTCGGGCGTCGTCGACTGTTGGACCCGCAACCCGGCTCGCCTGGCCTCCACGTTCTCCACGCTCGACGACCTGGCACCCGGCCGGATAATCCTCGGCATCGGTGCCTGGTGGGAGCCATTGGCCACCAAGGTCGGTGTGCACCGACACCGGTCGCTGAAGGCCATGAGGGAGACCGTCGAGGCCTGTCGTGCCCTGCTGGCCGACGAAACGGTGACCTACGACGGCGAGTTCGTGCACCTCGACGGGGTCGAGCTGGATTACGTGTACCAGGAGCGCCGACCCAAGGACGTCCCGATCTATATCGGAGCCACCGGCGACCGGATGCTGGAGTTGACCGGCGAGATTGCCGACGGGGTAGTCCTGAACTACCTGGTGTCGCCGGAGTACAACCGGCGGGCCATGGACCGCCTGGCCGACGGTGCGGCCCGAGCCGGCCGGTCGGTGGACGACCTAGATCGACCGCAACTGGTGGTCTGCTCGGTGGCCGAAACTCGCGCCGAGGCCCTGGATGGAGCCCGCCTCATGGTCACCCAGTACCTGGGCCAGCAACCCCACATCATGAAGGCCTCCGGTGTGCCCGAGTCGCTCCTCGAGGAGATCGGACGAGTACTGACCTGGCCGGCCACCCACGAACAGGTGGAGGCCGCATCGAAGCTGGTTCCCGACGAGATCGTGCAGATGATCTGTGCCGCGGGCACGGCCGATGAGGTCCGAGAGAAGGTGGCCCAGTACATGGCCGACGGGTGCACCTGCCCGATCCTTTACCCGTTGGGGCCCGACGTCCGCCTGATGATCGACGTCTTCGCCGACTGGACGCCGTGATCGCGCTGGACACGCGAGGCTGGACGGCATGAGCCCCCGCCTCGTCCTGCGTGGTGCCCGCCATCCTGGTGACGTGGCCGTTGCCGACGGCCGGATCGTGGCCGTGGGAACAGTGCCCGCCGAACCTGGCGACGAGGTGGTGCGGTGCGAGGGCGATGTGGTTACCGCAGGCCTCGTGAACACCCACCACCACCTATATCAGTGGATGACCCGCGGTCGGGCCGTGGGGTGCAACCTCTTCGACTGGCTGGTCGAGTTGTACCCAGTGTGGGGCCGGCTGTCGGTGGAGGACGTGCGGGCCGCCGCTCTGGTCGGCCTCGGCGAGTTGGCGACCACCGGATGCACCACAGCATCCGACCACCACTACCTCGTTCCCCGTGGCGACGACGCGGTGTTCGACGCCATCGTGGATGCCGCCGGTGAGGTTGGCCTTCGATTGCATCTCTCCCGGGGCTCGATGGACCTAGGGGAGAGTCTGGGTGGGCTGCCTCCGGACCACGTGGTGGAGGACCGAGACGCCATCCTGGCCTCCACTGAATCGGTTATCGCCCGCCACCACGACGGTGAGATGGTTCACGTCACGGTGGCACCGTGCAGCCCCTTCTCGGTCACCCCCGGGTTGATGGTGGAATCGGCTGAGTTGGCCCGACGCCACGGGTTACGGCTTCACACCCACCTCTGCGAGACGGTCGAGGAGCAAGAGCACTGCCTGGAGCGGTTCGGTCGCCGACCAGTTGAAATGCTGGACGAGTGGGGTTGGGTGGGCGACGACGTGTGGCTGGCCCACGGAATCCACATAGACGATGGCGAGATGGCCCGACTCGGAACCGCTGGCACGGGGGTGGCCCACTGCCCCTCGTCCAACGCCCGCGTCGCGGCGGGTATGTGTCGAGTCACCGACCTCCGGGCCGCCGGATGTCCCGTGGGCCTAGGGGTAGACGGCGTTGCCTCCAACGAGGTGGGAGGCCTATTCGGTGAATTGCGCCAGGCCCTCTACACGGCCCGACTCCGAGAACTCCGCCCGGACGCGCTGATGCCGGCCGACGTGGTGGAGATGGGCACCCGCGGAGGTGCCCGGTGCCTCGGCTTAGACGACTTGGGATCGGTACAGGTCGGAATGCGGGCCGACCTGGCCGTCTGGCCGGGTGACGACCTGGGTGACATCGCTGATGCACTGACGGCCCTCGTGCTCGGTCCAGACCGCAGGGTCCGGCACCTCTTCGTTGAAGGGCGGGCGGTGGTGGCTGACGGCCTGCTGTTGGGCACCGACCTGGCGGAGGCGCACCGTGACTTGGCTGGGCGTGCCCGTCGCCTCTGGGAGACCTGAGGGGCCAACGCAACGGTCGGTCCGATGGGCCATGATGTGGTTGTGGAGATTTCCGCCGAGTTCACCATCGAACCGTTCGTCGAGGGAGCGCCCGGACCTCATGTCCGGGCGGCAATCGACGTGGCCGAGGCCGCCGGCCTGGCCGTCGACGTGGGGCCCTTCGGGACGGCGGTAAGCGGTGAATCCGAATCGGTGCTGGAGACCGTCGACGCCGTCGTCCGGGCGGCCATCGACCACGGTGCCACCAGGGTGTCGCTGCAGTTGACGGTGACCTGACGCCAAGGTGACACGGGCCGCATCGGCGTCTACCCTTCGCGGCTGGCAGACAGTAGGGCTGCCGTCCGTGCCGTCGGTTTTTGATGGGACGGTTTGATCTATTCCATGACATGGAGGGGACAATGTTTCGACGTGCACGCGTTTTACTCGCGTTGCTGTTGGGCTTCTCGCTGATCGCCGGGGCTTGTGGCTCCGATGATGGCGACGATGCCGCACCGGCGGCTACTACGGCTGCACCGGCGGCTACTACGGCTGCACCGGCGGCTACTACGGCTGCGCCGGCGGCTACTACGGCGGCGCCAGCTGCTGAAGAGGCGGCTGCTGCGGATTCGTCTGATCCGATCAAGTTGCCGATTCACAACTGGTCGTCCCAGATCGCTGGCGTTTACGCCGT
>JAKURV010000040.1 GCA_022452035.1 Acidimicrobiales bacterium
CCCCCAGAGACCGGACAGTCCACCGGCTGGGCTCCGGTGGCTCGAACCAACTCCCCCATCCGCCGAACCTCAGCCTCATCGGAGGTGCTCATCTCCATCCAGACCTTGCCAGCCGACAACCCGGCCAGAAGTCCGTCATCGGCCTCCATCACCGTCGAGCAGGCCGCAGGCGACGGTAGGCAGGTCACCACCACATCGCAGGCCTCAGCCATCTCACGTGGTGAGTCCGCCCAGGCCGCCCCGGCATCCAAAAACTGACGGGCCGCCTCTCGGTCGAGGTCGCGGACAGTCAGGTCGTAACAGTTGCGGAGCAGGCTGCCAGCCAGCTTGCCGCCCACATTTCCCAGGCCGATGAAACCAATACGCACGGCCGCGCACTCTAGACAGCGGTCGGACTGTCAGGGGTGTCCTACCCTGCTGGCATGTTCGCCAGGATTCGGCCCGACACCTGGAGTCACCTCGCGATCGCCGCTGCCCTAATCATCGGCGTCCTTGTGGCCGGCACGGTCGGCTACACGCTCCTCGGACTGGGCGCGGTCGATGCCGCCTACCAGACCATTGTCACCGTCAGCACGGTGGGGTTCCGGGAAATCGCCGACGGTGACCCGGACACCACCTGGAAGGCGTTCACCTCGGTGCTCATCTTGTTGGGCACCGGCTCGATGCTCTACGGCGCCACATCGGTAATCGAGAGCATCGTTGAGGGCCGTCTCAGCGGCCAGTTTCGGAGGTATCGCATGCAACGTTCCATCGACGACCTGTCCGGCCACCTGATCGTGTGTGGCACGGGACGGGTGGGCCAGGCCATCACTGATTTCGTCCGCTCGGTTGGCCAGGAAGTGGTGGTGATCGACCGCGACGAAACCCGCCTACGCGACGAAGATGTCCTCAACGTGGCCGGGGACGCCACCAGCGACGACGTCTTGCGCCGCGCCGGCATCGAGCGGGCGACCACCCTGGTGTCCGCTCTGCGCACCAGTGTCGACAACCTCTACGTGACCCTCTCGTCCCGGAAGATGAACCCCGACCTATTCATCGTGTCGCGGGCCGACAACTCGGAGTCCATGGCCAAAATGCTTCAGGTAGGCGCCGACCGGGCCGTCAACCCGTACGAGATTGCCGGCTCCCGAATGGCCAGCCTGGCCACCCAACCCAACGTGGCCGACTTCGTGGATGTGGTCGTGCACGACGGGACCTTCGAGGCCAAGCTGCGAGAAATCCGACTGCCCAACGGAAGCGACTTCATTGGTCAGACCATCGACGACCTGGCAATCCGCCAGGAGACCGGGGCAGTGGTACTGAGCGTGCGGGACCGATCAGCGCAGTTCCACACCGACGACGTGACCAGCCGGCCGTTCGCCGACGGAGACGTGATCGTGGCCATCGGGTCCGACGCCGCCCTGGACCGGTTGGCCGGCACGGTGTCGTCCTGACCGCGGACCCGGTCGCCGACTGGCCTCTAGCGTAGGTTCGGACCATGGTCGAACCCGACAACCACCGCTTCGACACCCGCGCCCTGCACGCCGGTCAACGCCCCGACCCGACCACCGGTTCGCGGGCCGTCCCCATCCACCAGACCACGTCGTACGTATTCGACTCGGTTGACCACGCTGCCGGCCTGTTCAACCTGGAGGTCAGCGGGCACCTGTACTCCCGGATCTCTAACCCGACAGTGGCCGTCCTGGAAGAACGCATCGCTTCGCTGGAGGGCGGCGTGGGTGCTGTGTGCACGGCCAGCGGCCAAGCGGCTTTCCACCTGGCCATGGCCACCATCCTCCACGCAGGCGACCATGTGGTGGCCAGTCGCAACATCTACGGCGGCAGCCACAACATCTTGAACCTGACCATGCCCCGGTTTGGGATCACAACATCATTCGTTGACCCGAGAGACCCGGCGGCCTTCGCCAAGGCCATCCGACCCGAGACCCGTCTGGTCTTCGCCGAGACGCTGGGCAACCCCGGCATCGAAGTGCTGGACATTGCCGCCGTGGCTGAGGTGGCCCACGAAGCTGGCCTACCCCTGGCCGTCGACTCCACGTTCGCCACCCCGTACCTGATACGTCCCATCGACCACGGGGCCGACATCATCATCCACTCGGTGACCAAGTTCTTGGGCGGCCACGGGGTGGCTATCGGGGGCGTGGTCGTCGACGGGGGCCGGTTCGACTGGGCTGCCTCGGGGAAGTTTCCGACCCTGACCGAGCCCTACGTGGGCTACCACGGCATCACATTCGCCGAGGAGTTCGGCCCAGCCGCCCTGTCGATGCGGGCCCGGGCCGAGGGCCTGCGGGACTTCGGCGCCTGCATGAGTCCTGCCAACGCCTTCTATCTGCTGCAGGGCGTAGAAACCCTGCCGGTGCGTATGGCCCGCCACGTGGACAACACCCACCGGGTAGTCGAAATGTTGGACGCCCATGAGGCCGTGGAGTGGATCCGCCACCCGTCACATCCCAGCCACCCCGACCACGAGTTGGCCGCCCGCCTCTACCCCAAGGGCACGGGTGCCATCCTGAGCTTCGGCGTACGCGGTGGCCGGGAGGCGGGCCGGAAGTTCATCGAGGCAGTAGGCCTGGCCTCCCACCTGGCCAACGTGGGCGACGCCAAGACGCTGGTCATACACCCCGGGTCGACCACCCACCAGCAGATGAGCGCCGCTGACCTGGCCGAGGCGGGGATCAGCGAGGAGTTGATTCGGCTGTCGGTCGGACTCGAAGACCCGGACGACATCTGCGAAGACCTGGCGCGAGCCCTCCGGGCCTCCCAGCGGTAGGGGTCGCCGTGCACTTCGAGGTAGCCGGACGGACGGTCAACGCGGCCACCGGGGCGGTCTCGGTAGACCGGCCCGAGGTGGTCGACGCCCCACTGGTCGTCCTGGTCCACGGGGCGGGCATGGACCGGTCGGTGTGGTCCCACCAGACTCGCTGGCTGGCCCACCACGACACCCGGGCTCTGGCTGTCGACCTGCCCGGCCACGGCGCGTCCGACGGGCCGGCACTGAGTTCCGTCACTGACATGGCCTACTGGCTGTGCCAGGTGGCCGACGCCCTCGGCGGCCCAATCCACGTAGTCGGCCACTCCATGGGGGCGTTCATCGGCCTGGAGGCGTCGGCCACCGACCCGGACCGGATCGCCTCGTTGGCCCTCCTAGGCGTGGGCGCCACCATGGCCGTCCACCCGGACCTCCAGGCTGCAGCCGACGCTGACGATCCCAAGGCCGCCGCCCTCATGGCCGGCTGGATGCACGGACCCGACCAGCACTTCGGAGACAACCCGACACCCGGCATGTCGATGACGGGCACCAGCCAGGCCACCATCGAGAGTTGCCCGCCCGGCGTCCTGGGACCGGACCTGCGAGCCTGTGCCGCCTACGACGGGGCCGTGACAGCCGCCTCCACTGTCTCCTGCCCTACGACCCTGATCTTGGGTGCCCTGGACCGTATGACACCCCGGAAAACGGCTCAGCCGCTGGTCGACGCCATGGTCGGCGCCACAGTGGTCGAGTTGGCCGCATCGGGGCACGCCCCGATGATGGAGGAGCCGGACACCGTTCGCAGCGTGCTTGGCGAGCACCTGGTCCGGGCCACCGTCTAAACAGCGGCCCCGGCCCTAGTTCTGGAGCAGTTCCCGGAACGGGGTCTCCTTCGACGGGCCCGGTTCCTTGGGTAGCCCCAGAACCCGCTCCCCGATGATGTTTCGCTGCACCTGGTCTGTCCCGCCGTAGATGGATGGGGCCGGGCTGAACACCGTTACCCCCTGAACCAAGCCGCCGGTGCTCGAGGATTCGGGAGCCAGCATCCCGTCGGCCCCGACAATCAGGTTCCCGATGTCACGGCTGCGACGGACCAGTTCGCTCATAGAAAGCTTGGCCAGATTTCCCTCAGCGCCCGTTCGGCTACCACCGGCCTTGGCCCGCAGCAGGTTGAGGCGGTTCACCTCGTTCAGAATGTGCAACTTGGTGATCTCCTGACGCACGACCGGGTCGTCGGAGTTGCCCATCCTCCGGGCCAGATCGATCAGGAGGTTGGTTCCCATACCCCGACCGCCTTCGCCGTCGGGACCCGAGACGGGGTGCCGCTCGGTGAAGTCACCAACCCGCCTTTCCAGACGACCGGCCAGGGTCCCGGGAGCCACTGAGATGGGTTCCCTCCCGGCGCCACCCAAGCTGGCTCGCTCGACGGCCAGCGTGGTGTTGGCCACCGCCCATCCAGCACCTGTGCCGCCGATAACCGCATCGTGAGAAACCCGGGCCTCATCCAGGAACACTTCGTTGAACAGGGCCTGACCGGTCATCTCCCGGAGGGGTCGCACCTCGATCCCCGGCTGCTCCATGTCGATGGCGAAGTAGGTAATGCCCTGGTGCTTAGGGGCGTCTGTGTCGGTCCGGGCGATCAGCATGCCCTTCTGGGCCAGGTGACCTCCGGAGGTCCACACCTTCTGACCGGTAACTACCCACTCGTCGCCGTCACGCTCGGCTCTGGCCTGCAAGCCGGCCAGGTCAGAGCCGGCACCCGGCTCGGAGAACAACTGGCACCAGGCCACCGTGCCGTCGAGGATTTCTGGAACGTACCGGTCGACCTGTTCGGGAGTGCCGTGCACGGCGATAGTTGGAGCGGCCAGCATCGAACCCAGCCCGGTGGGCGGCCCAACCACCCCGGCTTCAGCCAAGCCGGTTGACACGGCAGCCACCAGGCTCCGGCCGTAGCCTCGCCCACCGGCCTCGGTCGGCATGGCTGGCGAGGACCAGCGTCCCTCGGCCAGACGCTTCCACCAGTCGGCCACCGTGAGGTCGGGGTCCCAGTTCTCGTCCAGCCAAGCATCCAGTTCGGCCCGTACGTCAGCGGCAGTGAGATCGCTCATGGTCGGAGTTTGGCATGGGCCCCCGTCCGACGGCTAAGCCGCCAACCTGCGTCCCATGGCACGGAAGTTCCACTCCGTCCGAGAAATCTCCTCCTCGGCCACCAGCCTCATCGGTAGGGTTAGGAACGAAGCTCCGACAGCCACCGAGGAGGTCTGACCGGTGCGCTGGTCATCACTGTTCATCCCTACTCTGCGCGACGCCCCAGCCGAAGCCGAGGCAGTCAGCCACCAGTTGCTGGTCCGCGGCGGCTTCATGCGCCAACTCCAGTCCGGGCACTACTCCATGCTGCCGCTGGGCTGGCGGGTTCACCAGAAGGTGGCCCAGGTCATCCGCCAAGAAATGGACGCCATCGGGGCCCAGGAGTTCCACCTACCGGCCATGCACCCGGCTTCGCTATGGCAGGCCTCGGGCCGCTGGGAGTCCATAGGTGAGGAGATGTTCCGCCTCACCGACCGTAAGGGCGCCGACCTGGCCCTCGGGATGACCCACGAGGAAGTCTTCGCCTCCCTGTCCCTGGAGCTGAGCTCGTACCGGGACCTCCCCCAGATCTGGTACCAGATCCAATGGAAGTTCCGTGACGAGCCCCGCCCCAAGTCGGGCCTGCTGCGTGTACGGGAGTTCGCCATGAAGGACTCGTATTCGTTCGATCTGGACGATGCCGGGCTAGACCGTTCGTTCGACCTCCACCACGACGCCTACCTGCGGACCTTCCGGCGCCTCGACCTCGATGCCCAACCCGTGGAGGCATCGTCGGGCGCCATGGGCGGAAGCGCCTCGATCGAGTTCATGGTCGAGTCCGACGCCGGCGAGGACGACGTGGCGATCTGCGAGGGCTGCGGGTACGCGGCCAACGTGGAGCGTGCTACCGCCGCACCCGCTCCCGTGGAGAACCGGCCCGGCAGCGACAGCCCGGAAGCCTTCCCCACGCCGGGGGTCCGCACCATCGCCGCCCTCGCCGAGGCCGGCCACCCGCCGGTCCACCAGGTCAAAACCCTCGTCTACAGGGTGGACGGAGCCCTAACCCTGATCCTGCTGCGAGGCGACCACCCGTTCCTGGAACAGAAATTCGCCGACGCCACAGGGGCTGTCGACATCGTGCCGGCTGAGGCCGACGAGATCCGGGCAGCGCTGGGCGCCTCCCCGGGCAGCCTGGGCGCCGTCGGGGTCTCCAACCTGGCGATCTACGCCGATGAAGCCCTGCGGGGCCGCTCGGGCATGACCACCGGAGCCAATGAGGACGACGTGCACCTTGCCGGCGTGGACGTGGAACGAGACGTGGCCGTTGACCACTGGATCAACGTCCGGGGAATCCTGGACGGCGAGGCCTGCGCCTCGTGCGGAAAAACCCTGCGGGTGGCCCGTTGCATCGAGGCTGGCCATATTTTCAAGCTGGGCCGAAAGTACAGCGAGGCTCTGGGCGTGACAGTCCTGGACGCTGAGGGCGAGAACCGCGTTCCCACCATGGGGTCCTACGGCATCGGCGTGGGACGGGCCATGGCCGCGGTGGCCGAGACCCACCACGACGAGAACGGCCTGATCTGGCCGATGGCCATCGCCCCGTACGAGGTAGTGCTGACCGTGGTCAAGGTCGACCACGAGGAATCGATGGCCGTGGCCGAACGGCTCTACGACGACCTGCAGTCTGCTGGGGTAGACGTCCTCCTCGACGACCGCGACGGGCGCGCCGGAGTGAAGTTCGCTGACGCCGAGCTGGTCGGTATCCCCCTCCGGGTCACCATCGGTCCCCGCGGAATTGAAAACGGGCAACTGGAGCTCACCAGCCGAGCTGACGGCGAGCAGGTCGACATACCGACCGACGAGGTAGCCGGTCAGTTGGTCGAGCTGGTGGCCAACGGGCGAGCAGCGGGCCGGTAGCGTTCAGCCCTCACGACCGGCCATTCCGCCGAGGATCCCCGCCATGCCCAAGACGATCGACCGCACGCTCCCCATCAAGCGCTACCGCAAGGTGGTGGCAACCTCCGACCTCCCCGGGGTCCCGGAGGGAACGGTCGGCAAGGTGCGGGTGGCCAACGGCGTCTCGTGGTACCGCTACTGGGTGGACTTCGACAACGGCGTACGGATGGGCCAGGTCAGCCACGCCGACCTCTGCCTCGAGGGCGACTGGGGCCGGTTCCAGTTGGACCGGGTGGAGGACGAACGCCGGGCCGCCGAGGCTCCCGAGGTGACCGACGAGGCCGAGGACGGCGAAGCCGACGGCGAGGGTTCGACCGGCAACCGTTTCGGTATCCCTGAGCACCTGCTGGAGCGCAGTCGGGCCGCCCGGGAGCGTCTCGGCGCCTGACCCTCAGCGCTTCCGGAGCGCCACCGGTCACAGCGGACCGGCACCCCTCACCGGGGTATCCTTCCCCGTCCCGCCCCTTCCCTCTTCAGCCCCGGAGGCTTCCTCGATGTTTAAGCCCGGCGACAAGGTCGTCTACCCGCACCACGGCGCGGCGATCATTGAGAAGAAGGAGAAGCGGAAGGCCTTCGGGAAGACCACCGAATACCTGGTCCTCCGTATGGCCCACGGCGAGCTAACGCTCTCCGTGCCGGTCGAGAACGCCGAGGATGTCGGCATGCGTTGGCCAATCTCCAAGGAAGACGTGAAGGACCTATTTGAGGTACTCCAAAAGCGGGATATCCGCGAGCCCGCCAACTGGTCCCGACGGTTCAAGAACCACCAGGAGAAACTTAAGAGCGGCGACGTCTACCAGGTGGCCGAAGTGGTTCGGAACCTGGCGCTACGTGACCAGGCTAAGGGCCTGTCAGCCGGCGAAAAGACGCTCTACAACAAGGCCCTAGACGTGCTGGTCTCCGAGCTGGCCTTCGCCCTCAACACCCCTGAAGAGAAGGCAATGGCCAAGGTCGCTGACGCCCTCTCCTAGGCGGCCCGCCCTGTCCTATGCTCCGAACGGGGTCCGGCACGGGCCGGGTCCGTTGACGAGACAGGGTGGTTCGAGATGACGGACGGACCTGAACGGCGAATCGTTGTCGGTATGGAGGGTTCGGGCTACGCCCGGGCCGCCCTCATCTGGGCCATCGAGGAGGCGCACCATCGGGGCGCGGTCGTCGAGGTGGTCACCTGCTACTCCCCCACCTACGTGCCGGCCGCTCCGGACCTCGGCTACGTACCGTTGGACTCGTTCGACCTGGCCGCTGAAGTGGAGAAGATGCAGAGCGAGGTCATCGATTCAGCGCTGGAGGCCTCCGCGTACAGCGGTGACGTCAAGATCCGGCGAACCCTGGAGAAGGGCCGGCCGGCCGACACCCTGATGGCGGTGGCCGAGGGTGCCGACATGCTCGTGGTGGGCAACCGGGGCCGTGGCGGGTTCGCCGGTTTGCGCCTCGGTTCGGTCAGTCAGGCCATCGCTCATCACAGCCCGTGCCCGCTGGTCATCGTACGTACCGGCCTGGCTGACGATTGACCCGCCGGAAAGCCGCCTCCGTCTGGATTTTTCGACGCCGGTGTGATGCGCGTCACACCGTTTTGCGCGAGAGTGGGCACCACGCATCCACGACCCGTGAAGGGGGACCTGTATGAGCGGCACCGAGGAGGAGGTCGGCGGAGAGCCCGTCGACGAGATCGCGAAGATCGCCGGACCGATTGGTGGGCTGTGGGTGGCCTACAACGACCACGGCATCGCCGGAGCAAGTTTCGCGAACCTGAAAACCTTCGCCCGGTTCCGCGAGGAACACCACGACCGCACGGGACGTCCATCGGCGCGGGCCGAGGCCATGCCCGACGATCTGTTCGACGCCATCGAGCACTCTTTCAACACCGGCGACCGTGATGCCCTCACCTTCGACCTCCGGGGCGGAACCCCGTTCCAGATCGCGGTGTGGGAGGCCTGCCTGGCCATCCCGGCTGGCAAGACCCGCACCTACGCTGACCTGGCCAAGGCCATCCACCGACCGAATGCCGTCCGGGCCGTCGGAACCGCCCTGGGAGCCAATCCGATCCCGGTGCTTATCCCGTGCCACCGAGTGGTCCGGACCGACGGAAGCCTGGGCGACTACGCCTTCGGCCTCCCCATCAAGGAACGTTTGCTGGACCGCGAAGCGGTCCGCTCGGCCGCCTGATTCGCCTTCTCCGGGGTCGGTCCGGCAGAGTGCCCGGATCGACCACTAGGAGGCCCCATGTCCGACGAACGGCCCCACGACCCAGCCGAGGGCGGCGTCACCACCGAGGTCCGCGACCGGATCCTCCTGATTGGCCTAGATCGGCCGGCCAAGATGAACGGCTACACGCCGCAGATGGCCCGCCAACTGGTCGACGCCTTCGAGCGCCTCGACGAGGAAGATGACCTGTGGTGCGGGGTGCTGTTCGGCCACGGCGACCACTTCACCGCCGGGCTGGACCTGCCGAAATTCCGCGACGCCATGAAGAGCGGCCAGCGCTACAAGCGGACCGAGCGGGTCGACCCGATGGGGCTGGGCCGGCGCTGCCGGAAACCCCTCGTGACCGCCGTACAGGGTGTGACATTCACCCTGGGCATCGAGTTGATGTTGGCCGGGGACATTGTGGTGGCCGCCGACGACTGCCGCTTTTCTCAACTGGAGCCCCTACGGGGGATCCACGCCGCCGGCGGGGCAACCATTCGGTTCGTGGACCGGGGAGGGTGGGGCAATGCCATGTACCACCTGCTCACGTCGGACGAGTTCGACGCCGCCGAGGCACACCGCATCGGCCTCGTCCAGGAGGTCGTGCCGGCCGGCACGCAGCTAGATCGGGCTATCGAGCTGGCTCGAGTCATCTGCGAGGGTGCACCGTTGGCCGTGCAGGCCACCAAGGCCTCGTCGGCCCGCTACCTCCGTGACGGCGAAGATGCATGTATCGCCGCTCTGGCGGGCACCCAGGCCGAGTTGGCCGCTACCGACGACGCAGAGGAGGGCGTGGCCGCCTTCAAGGAGCGCCGCAAGGGCAACTTCGCCGGCCGGTAGACCGACCTAGACGTCCGACCAGGGCACGTCGACCAGAGCGTCTTTCAGTTCGTACTTGAGGATTTTCATGGTGGCGTTGCGGGGTAGCGGCCCGTCGTGGACCACCAGTTGCTCGGGCACCTTCTGGCGCATGAGGGTGGCGTCGGTGCAAGTGGCCACCATCTCCTCGTAAGTGAGGGGCTCGGCACCCTCGGCGGTCTCGACCACCGCGCAGACTCGTTCACCGCGGTCCGGATCAGGTAGGCCAATAACGGCCACCGCCTCGACCTTGGGGTGGGCGTAGAGGACGTCCTCGATCTCCTTGGCGGCGATGTTCTCACCCTTGCGGATAATGATGTCCTTGACCCGGCCGGTGAGAGTTACGTGGCCGTCCCCTCGCATGACGGCCAGGTCGCCGCTGCGGAACCGTCCTGCCTCGTCAAACGCCTCGGCGTCCAGCGCCGGGTCCCTGTAGCCCTTGAAGAGTTGCGGGCCAGAGATCCGGACCTCGCCCTCCTCGCCGCGGTCGCACTCGATGCCGTCCGGTCGACAGATTGTGACTTCGGCGGCAAACACTGGATGGCCTTCAGTGTGGGCCAGCTGGTCATCGGTATCGGTGGGCGAACCCTGACAGATCATGGGGCTTTCGGTCATGCCGTAGCCGTGCACTACCGGGATCCCCATCTCGGCCTGTACCTCAAAGAACACTTCGGGTGGCTTTGGGGCGCCACCGCCGGACAGCAGGCGCAGCGTGGGGATGATCGGCTCGTCGGGCTGCTGGCGCTGCACGCCCAGGAACATGGTGTAAAAAACCGTGCTGCCGCCGGCCATGGTCACGCCATGCCGGTTGAAGGCCTTGATGGCGGCCATCAGGTCGAACTTCTCAACGAGTACCGCCGGGAAGCCGTTGGCCAGGAGGCACACCAGGTAGTCGGGTCCCCCGATGTGGGCGTACGGGAAAGCAATGGAGCCCACGTCGGAGGGCTGCATGTCCAGAGCCCGAGCCAGGCCTACCCCTCCGGCCATCAAGCTGGCGTCGGTGTGTAGCACACCCTTGGGGTCTGACGTGGTTCCCGACGTGTAGTAGATCCACCGGATGACGTCTCGACCGTCGACTGGCACGGTCGGAGCGGGCGGGAGGGCCGCCGGGTCACCCTCGGGAAGGCCCGCCGAGGCGTCGACCACGGCGGGCGGCATATCTAGGTCGGCCACGACGCGCTCCACCATCGCCTGGTAGTCAAAGCCACCCCACTTCCCCGGAGTGAGGACCAGTTCAGAGGCCGTTTGGCGGATACAGAAGCCAACCTCACGGTCCCGGTAGATATGAATGATCGGGTTCTGGACGGCCCCTAGACGGGATAGTGCGAGGGAAGCCACCACGGTGTCGATCCGGGTCGGCA
>JAKURV010000041.1 GCA_022452035.1 Acidimicrobiales bacterium
ACCGGCGTGGTCCGACTTGTCGGAATATGGGTGTGTTCGGGCACCCACAGTGAGGAGAATCCCCGTTCCTCCACGGCGGTCGCCAGTTCCGCAACTCCAATCGACCGGTCGGTCAGGTGGACGGTGATACCCAGTTCCACGCCCGCGTTCCCTACGGCTCTTCGGATCAGTGGCCGAGCCGCTGGCCGTCGAACCGATCCACTGTGGTGAAATCCTCCACCGGACGCCTCGACAGTTTCGTGAGTTGACGAACCGGCACGCCGAGGGGCAGCATCGCCGCCACGGCATGGGTGTCCGGCAAGCCAAGGAGGTCGCGAACCTCGTCCTCGGCGGGGACAACCGCCGTGGTCACCACGCCGGCCAGGCCCTCGGTACGGGCGGCCAGCAGGATGTTCCAGACCAGCGGGTACACCGAGGCACCGGTAACCAAGCCGACTCGGTCCATGTCTTTGTCCATGGAAGCCACAGTGGCCAGGTCCACGGTGACCACGAGGAGGACCGGCACGTCGCCCATGTGGTCGAACAGGGAGAACTGGTCGGTCGGGGTGGCCATCGCCTCGTCGGGGTCCACGTTGGACGGAACGACGGAGCTGAATGGGGTCTCTCCCGCCGCCGCCTGGGCGGCATAGAGGCGCAGCGGGGGTCCAGCCAACTCGCCGAGCCGTTGTCGAAGGTCCCGGTCGCGGACCACCACCACGTGGGCGCCCTGTCGGTTACCGCCCGACGGGGCGAACCGGGCCGCGTCGAGGATCCGGTGCAACTGCTCGTCGGTGACCGGCTCGTCGGTGAACTCACGACAGGCAAAGGCAGTGCGCATGGCGTCGAACAGGTCCATGGTCAAAGCCTAGGAGGGGCGGGTAGGGGGCCTGCCGTTGGGCCGCCCCGTCGTCACCCCAGGAGAGACACTGGGCCGTCGGAAAGCCAGAAGCCTTCCAGGGCCCGGTACGGAATGGTGATGGAGACGGTGTGGCTACCCGAGCCGCCAATGGTGCCCGGAGTGAACGACAGCACGAGGCCACCGTGGGTCAGGTTGAACCGCTCGAAGTTGGCGGCATCGGGGCCGGCACCGACCACCCGCCGCTCGTCGGTCCACGGCTGGTTTGCCAGGCGCTCGATAGCCGCCGCTGACAGTGCGGGAACCCAGTCGGTCTCCGGGTCGAAGAGCTCGTCGAGGAGCACCGGGAGGCCAGTGGAGAGGTCGAAGGTTTCGGCAAGAATCTCGGACTCGGCGGCCACCGCCCCGGGCAGCAGGCGTCGGACGGTGTCGCGGACGCTGAAGTAGTTGTCGGTGGCCAGCAGAACCTCGGATCGGTGTTGGAGCCAGGTGCACCGGTTGTTGGTTGCGTCCCGACACGAATAGCCGTAGCGCTCGACTAGGGGCACCACCTCGTCGAGGAACGCCTCGACCGAGGCGACGATGAGGCCCCTGAGGCGGCCGTTGACCCGCGGGGCGGCCCGGGGGCCCTCGACCCGCTTCCAGTCGGCGTAGACCTCGATGATCCCAGGTCCGCCGACCTGCTGGCCGTCGGGTCCGAAGGCGGCCACGCCGGTGTCTATGGCGCAGTAAACGGGCTCCACGACGATGGCTGGGCCGTCGACGGTCTCGACCTCCTCGGTGCGCTTGCGAGGAACGACCAGGACCTGGCCAACCTGCAGGCGGTTCGGGTCGGTGATGCCATTAGCCCGCATGAACTGCTCGACCGTGCGGTCGTATCGTTTGGCGATCTTGCCGAGCGAGTCGCCCGACTCCACGGTGACCGTTCGCGGGCCCTCCTCGGGCAGCGGGTCGGCCCCGATCTCTGCCAGGTTGACGCACTCGTCGGCAGCCGCCACAAGGTCGGGAAGGCTGGTGGGCGTCCAGCCGGGAACTACGACCTTTCCGATGGTCGTCGTGGTGGAGGTGTCGCCGAACAAGTTGACCACCGTGGTGGTGGTCGGTTCGGCGACCTCGTCCTCGCCGCCGCACGCGGCGACCGCCAGAACGAGTAGAAGACCGACGAGGGCGGCCAGTGGGCGGGATTGCATAGGCCGCTGATGGTACGGCCACCGCAGGGCCCGGTCATCGGCAGAGCAGGCCCGTCCTTTGACGCCTAGGTTGTCGACTGCAGGAGGAAGTTGGATATGGCTGCGGAGTTTCAACCACCCGGACCCGGGCGGTGGCAGTTAGACCGCTCCCACTTCACGGGCGGCACCACCCCGATCATGCTGTGGTTGCTGCCCGCGTCGGTGGAGGCCGCTTACCGCGAGCAGTGGCCGGTACTGGGCATACCGGCCGAGACGCTGTCGGTGGCCTTCGTTGAGGGCTTTATGTACACGCGGCTGCGGCCTCTCGTCATGGCCGACCGGCCCTCGGTTAAGGCTCCCCCCACCGTGCTCCTGAAAATTGCCTCCCGCCTGCACCCAGAGTTCCGGCGTCGTACCCGAGCCGCCCGACGGACTCTCGAGACCTCACCCGCTCCGGCGGTCATCGAGCAGTGGCGCTCCTCGATCCGACCGCGCCTCGTGGCCCGGAACCTGGCCCTCCAGGACGTCGACCTTGGATCGCTGGACGATCAGGGACTAGCCGACCACGTCACCGAGATCTTGACTCACCTTCGGTCGACCTTCGAGGAGCACTTCCGCCTCCATGGCTACGACCTGGGGCCCATTGGGCTGCTCCTTCTGGCTGCTGGTGAATGGGGCCTGGCCAGCACAGACCTGCTCGCCACGCTGGCCGGAGCATCACCGTCGACGGTCGAGCCGCGGGAGGCGCTGGGCCGAATCCGGGCCGCCGTCACCGCGGCGGGGGTTCAACCGACCAGCCTGTCGGAGGTCGCCTCCGCATCGCCGGAGGCCGCCGCCGAGCTGCACGCCTACCTGCGCCAGCGCGGCTCGGTGCTCTACGCCGGCTACGACCTGGATTCACCGACGTTGGGCGAGGCACCCGACGTGGTGCTAGCCAGCATCCTCAGTGGTGACACCACCGGTCCGGATCCCGATGCGGCCGACAAGGCTGCCGCTGTGCTCCGGGAACAGGTGCCGGAGGCCGACCGCTCCCGGTTCGACGGCCTGTTGGCCGATGCGCGTGAGGCAATGGATCTGCGTGACGACAACGGGCCAATCACTGCCGAGTGGCCTTGCGGGCTGCTGCGTCTGGCCATGCTGGAGGCCGGTCGCCGGCTCGCCTCGTCGGGACGTATCCGGGACCCCGCCCACGTCTTCGAGCTGGACCGCTACGAGCTGCCCGCCGTCGTGGTCGGAGCGCCGGAACCCGGTGCCGACGACCTGGCCACCCGTGCCGCGAACCGGGCACGCCAGAAGACCCTGGATCCGCCGGCGACACTGGGAGAGGCCGAGGCACAGCCGCCGCTGGATGCGCTACCGGAACCGTTGGCCACGACGGTGTCGCTCGTCCTGACCGTGATTGCCGAACTTGGCATGGGCGAACTGGACGGGCCGCCCGTCGATCGCCTGCCTCTCACCGGGACGGGAATCGGAACGGAACCGTTTGTCGGCGTGGCCCGGGTGGCCGAGAACGCTGACGAGGCGTTCGACCGTCTGGAGCCGGGCGAGATTCTGGTAACCCGAACTACCTCACCGGCCTACAACATGGTCCTCACCCTCGTTGGCGGGCTCGTGACCGCCGAGGGCGGCCCCATGTCCCATGCTGCGGTGCTGTCACGAGAACTCGGCATCCCAGCCGTCGTCGGAGCACCAGACGCCATGAGTTCCATCGCCGACGGTGACCGCATCGAGGTGGACCCGCGGGCGGGCCGGGTACGTGTGGTGGGCGGTACCTGTCCGGCCGAGTAGGCCACGCCCGGTCGTCGGACCCCGGGGCGCTCTGAACCACCGGATCCTTCGAGCCCGCGGGTGCTGTCTGACCACTGAGGTGGTCCGGGCACATTGTTAAGGTCCGCGGGTGGCCACGTCGCTGGATCGGACCGACCCGGGTACCGGCTACTGGCCGTCCGCATGGCCCGTGGAGTGCGGAGGCAACCGTCGACAGAAGGCCCGAACCGGTCGGCTGGATGCCTCTTCGGGAAGTGCCGAGGTGGTGACCCGGCACAACGACCGGTGGAACGTGATGGTCGTGGAACGGGACCCCGGTGAGTGGTTCCTTGGCGGCACCATGCCGGCGTTCACCGGGCCACCCCCCTACGGCTGGGTGGAGCGGATTGATCCGGAGACCCTGGAGCCGACCAGGTCCTCAGAACACCTGCCGTGCGGAGACCACGTGTGGTGTGGGGCAATCCTGGCCCACGCCAACGGGTCCATTCACTCGGTCAACGGCTCGTACCTCCACCGGTTGGATCCTGACTGCCAGGTGATCGCCGAGCGGGAACTTCCGGTCAACCGCAGCCACAACGGGTTGCTGGCCCTCTCTGACGGAACGCTGATCACTAAGGACCTGCGCCTTGAGGGCCAGGGTGGAACGACCATCACTCGCCTCGACCCGGACGACCTGGGCTTGGTCGCTGATCCGATCACCCTCCCTGAAGGGTCGATGGGTCGGATCGCCGCTGACCACGACTCGGACGGCGACACGGTCTACGTGCCGGGCACCGAACACCTATGGCGGATCCGGGTCGACGACGACGGTATGAGAGTCGACGGAACCTGGTCGCCCCGGTATCGCACAGCCGACGGTGACCATGGTCTGGCTTGGGACTCGTGCCTTTCCGACGGCGCTGCGTGGCTTATGGACTGCGGCGACATCGAAGCGGTTCGCCTCATTCACACCGCTGAACCGAACGGCCGATGGCCCGACCATCCGGGTCGGGAGCTGTCGTGGCGTAATCCGACCCCGTGGTCCGGGGCCCAACGCCTGCTGCGGGCCGACCTCGACGATCCGGAGCGCCTCGATGTGGTCGAACCCTTCGGGACTCCGGGAGGCGGCATCTTCGCCCCTCCGGTACACGTGCCCGAGTACCAGGTGGTCGTAGCGTGGGATTCGGTCAACGGGGGCTTGGCTGGGGTGGACACGTCCGACGGCTTGGACGTGCGCTGGCACCTCGACGTTCGACCGACCATGCAGCCGGTGGTCTTCCCCGACTCGGCAGAGATGGTTATCAACGACTTCACCCGGGAGGG
This sequence comes from Acidimicrobiales bacterium, assembly GCA_022452035.1. Classification (NCBI taxonomy): domain Bacteria; kingdom Bacillati; phylum Actinomycetota; class Acidimicrobiia; order Acidimicrobiales; species Acidimicrobiales bacterium. The sequence goes on from JAKURV010000041.1 coordinate 5,074, forward strand.
AACCGACGACCTGGTCGTGGTCGATGTCCGAACCGGAGACCTGCTTGACCGGGTCGACACCGGGTCCCGGGTCGCCAACGGGATGTTCCTAACGGCGGGTGGGAACCGGGACGTCTTCTACTGCACCACCCTGTGCGTGGCCCGGGTCACCTGGCAATAGGGGGGGACACATTCTGGCCACACGGATCGATCACTTCATGTACGCCGTAGCATCGCTAGACGACGGCATGGAATGGGCCGCGGACACGTTCGGGGTACCTGCCGCTTACGGCGGAGAGCATGTGGGTCTCGGCACACGAAACGCACTTCTGTCCCTCGGCTCCGCCTATCTCGAGATCATCGGACCCGACCCGGCACAGTCCCAGGACGGTAACGCTGGCGCACGGTTCGCCAACTTGACGAGCGGTGGCATGGTCACCTGGGTGGCCGAAGGCGATCTCAACGCCATTGCCCAGGTACTGGAATCGGCTGGTGTATCGACTCAGGGTCCCAATCGCACCCAGCGCAAGACGGAATCGGGTGAACTCCTCGTGTGGGATCTGTTGTTCCCTGTCGGGAGTCGGCACGGTGGGTGCATGCCGTTTTTCATTGATTGGCTCGAGTGCGCTAATCCGAAAGACACCAATCCCGTCGGGGGTGAGTTCAGGGCGTTGGCCATCACGACGCCCGACGCCGATGATCTCGCAGGCACCCTGCGCGCCATCGATCTCGACATCGGGGTGTCTGCGGGGCCACCGGGACTGTCCGTCACGATTGACTCGCCTCGAGGTGAAGTGGTGCTCGCGAACACGAATGAGACCTCACACCTGCAGTTCGGTGGCATCCGTTGAGGCTTCTGCAGTTAACCCAGGGCGATGCCATCCCGGCGGTCGGGGCAGCCTGAGAGGGGACGAAGCCCGCAGAACCAGCCCCAAAGGACCGGCCCTGAACTGCGGTTTTATTGGTCGGGCTGCCGCGATTCGAACTCGGGATCTTCGATCCCCCAGATCGCTGACCTAATCAAACACCATGGCCTCATGCCACCACCCTGACAAGGGCGGTGACTCCCATGGCGACCATGACCACCACCACCATGGGGGCCCGCCGGGCCACGGCCAGCACACCCGCCGCCACCCCGATTAGCCGGGCGTCAACCACGAGGGACGGACCATCGCCCATTGCCATGGCGACTATCAGCGCCGAGAACAGAGCAGCCGGTAACAGCACTGTCACCGGAGCCAGCCGGTCAGCGAAGCGGTCCCCGGCTACCACTCCTACCAACTTGAAGGCGTAGGCCCCTGCGGAGAGCGCAGCCAGTGCCGTCCAACTCATAGCGACCTCCTCCGAGCGGCCACAGCCATCCCAGGCCCAACGGCCAGTGCAGCCAAAAGGATCGGCACTCCCGCCGGGGTAGTGGGAACCGCTACCAGAGCAATGACCGCCCCGACCAGTGCGGTTACCTTTCCAGCTCGAGTCACAACGTGGGGTACCAACAGGGCTACGAAAGCTGCAGGAAAGGCCGCGTCAAGGCCCCAAGCACCCGGGTCCTCAAGGCTGGCCCCGAGGAGAACCCCGGCCACCGTGCCCGCCACCCATAGAGACATGATGGCCAGACCGGTGAACCAGAATGCGTCGTGGGCAGTATTGGGTTCATCCTGAGCGCTAGCCATAGCAGTGGTCTCGTCGGTCAAAAACTGGGCTGCCACCGCCCGTCGGAACAACCCTCCTCTCAGCACCGGGGTGACCACCGGACCGTAGAGAGCGTTGCGAGCCGCAAGTAACAGGGCTCCACTCACCGCTGTAGCCGGGTTACCGCCCCCGCTGATCACCGACACGTAGGCAAACTGAGATGACCCGGCAAAGGTGAACACCGACAAAGCCACTGCCTGGGCCATGGTCAGTCCGGCGCTGTCCGCCAGTACCCCGTACGGGAGTCCGATGAGCCCGCACGCCACGGCCAGTACCAACCCGTCCCGACGGTGGGGTTGGAGGATCAGGCGCACGAGAGACAGCCGATCAGGCAGCGATCAGGTCAGTTAGAAGCCCCTGACCATCAGTCGCATTCATGGTTGCAGTCTTCCAGAGCCAGCCTGGAAGACATCGAAAAGCATATTTCTGCTGACCTAGGGGCACCCCTGCCGGTCTACTCAGCCTTCTGGGACAACTGCCGGGCCGTAGTGGGGCGGCTGGCCAGTGATAGCTGCCCAGCGGCGAGTGCCGTACTCAAAGTGCCACCACTCTCCGTCAAATATCACGAAACCCTGGGCGACCATGGTGTGGTACAGCAATCGGCGGACATCCCGGTCGACACCTGGCTCGTTTTCCAGCGCCGTCGCGTGAGCTTTGGACGTTAGATCGTCAAAGCCGGTTCCGGGCGCCAGTGGAATGCCATCAAGGCAAAGGGTTAAGTCGACTGAACCACCTGTGAGGTGGGGCGACGGTGTCGAAGGCTGGTCATTTGGTTCAGCGAAGAAGCCAGGCGGAAGATCGGGGTCGGCGTAGGCCATCTCGTAAAGTTCTGCCTGTAGGGCGTGTGGTCGCCATCCGTCAAAGACGGCCAGCCCCCATCGCTTCAGAAGGCTTTCGGCTGCCCGACCGAGGCGGTCGGCTACGGATGTCCGCAGAAGACAGTCCGGAACAGCGTTACTCCACCCGGCGAGACGGTAGTTCCCGAGGCAGGTGATGCGGGGGTGGTCCACAACTACAAGAGGTTCCTCCACCCGGTGGTGCACCGGTGGGTGGGGTGGATCCACCAGCGTTGGGAGCGGTCTAGTCCTCGGGACAGTTGTTCCGGCGGAGGCCAGCACCTCGGCAGCAGGAAGTGTCAGCTCGGGTTCGTTTAAACGGCGGCTCAAGGGGCACCCAATACCTGGGCCGTAACCTCCAGCCGGTTGGCTCCATCATGGGGGTTAAAGATCGGGAGCAGGAACTCGTCCAGGCTGTGTTCGTTGGCCAGAGCGTCCAATTCGGTGGCGCACTCATCCACCGTTCCAGCGATCACAAATGGCAGCACCCACTCGTCAGGCACGTGGCGGGCTGCTGAAGCTAGGCCGTCGCCCAACGCTGTGCGGATAGTGGCTATGTCGGTATCGCTTATACCGAGAGCGGTTCGGACCGATGCGGGGGAATCGACCAACCGATAGGTCAGGTGCTGGCGCACCTCCTCTAGGGCCGCGTCATCGGTGACCACCATGGTCGAATAACAGATACTGACCTCGTTGCCGGAGCGAGACGCACCAGTTCGGATCTTTTCCACGTAATCACCGAGCAATGGTTTATAGATGAAATCGAGCATGACGCCGTCGGCCGTTGCCCCACCCAGATCAAGCATCCGCGGACCTCGGCCGGCTACCCAAATAGGAAGGTCAGGACGGGCCCAGCCCAACTGCGCAGCGCGCATTGAGAACGTTGGCGCGTCCAGATCGACCACTTCACCGGCGAATAGGGCCCTACAAGCCTCGATGGTTTTGCGGACGGTCTCCAGTGGTTGCACCCGCTCAAGAGCCAGCGGATCTAGCGTCAGACTTCCGCCTGCCCCCAAACCTAGAAAGGCCCGCCCGCCCGATAGTTCATCAAGGGTGGCGATCGCAGTGGCGGTCTGTGCAGGATGTCGGGTGTACGCGTTGGTGATGCCTGGCCCAACTTCCAACCTGTCGGTGGCCTCAGCAATCGCCGTCATGGTTACGTAAAGGTCACGCGTTGCCAAGCCTTCGTCATAGACCCAACTGCGCTTAAAGCCAAGTCGCTCGGCTTCTACAGCCAGATCGCTGATGAGGCCTACCGGTGCTTCGGGGATCAGGTTGACGCTGCCGTAGAGCCGTCGGTTGGGCATCTGCGAAACCTACTTCGGTCTTCGAACAAGTGAACGGGGGTCGTGGGCGCTAGTTCAGCGAGCGAAACCACCAGACGGTCAACTAAGGGGAGGGCAGCGTTGTCGACCTTCGTGATGGCAATGGCGAATCCGGCGTCGGTGGGTACCCCCTGGCGCCCTCCGTTTGGATGGGTGAGAAGCACTGCAGCTCGCTCGGGAGTCAGGCGCTCGGAGGGAGAGCATCCGACAGTTGTCGCCAGTCGGAGGGGGCGGTGGCACTGATCGGCGATCACTCGGTCTAAAGCATCGGCACCAATCACAGCCACCACATCAACCGGACCTTTCGGGAGTGCCGGTTCATAGGGGGCAGGAGCCTTAGCCGGATGACCCCGCGACCCGTCGGCTTCAACCACCACGTAATCGACAAATTCGAGCCAGCTGGCTGGCGCGTCTAGCTTCACGCCCACACCCTTAGGTTCTCCCATTACCGAGTCGTCAATGCGGTCCCACACGAGAACAGGTCGGTTGTCGCGAGCCACGTTGGCGCCCAATTCGGCTGACGATGGGCCGACGAGCAACCGGGCGTCACCAATCTCGTGGGCAGCCATGCGGGTCGTGGTAGTCAGGATTACCTTCGGTCCAAGTCGTGCGCCAATAGCGTGCAACAAGGTGGTTTTCCCGCCACCACCGACGAGCGAAGTGATGCGGCCGGGTTCGCCGAGGAGATCAGCGATGTTGGCCATTGTGTGATTGGGATCATCAGACATCAGGTGCTGCGATCGATCCAGGCGAGAACCGCCTCGAGGACTCCCCCTCCTACGGCCAATGCCTTATCCGATACCCGGTCGACGCTTACTTCGCAGCGTGGATCGATGTCTCCCACTTTAGTGTTAGCCACTAGAGGGGTCCCCTCGCTCACCAGGCCACGGACAACCCCTTCAAGCGCGGCCAACACGGGGGTGTTTCCCACATAGCCCAGCAGTTCACCAACCGAGACTCGGTCACCGATCTGTCGAATCCATCGTGCCTCCCCATCGACAGGGCTTCGCAACACCCGCTCAGCGACACGGCCGCTCACCTCCCCGGGAGTCCCGGTATCGGCGGCCGCCGGCCCGTCAAGGATCACCCGACCCAAATCTGGCCCTCGGAGAGTCTCGACTACTACATGACAATCCCGACCAGCGGAATAACCCGGTCCGAGCGCAACAACCAGCGGGGCATCATCCACAGAGGTGTCGGGGTTGCTCTTAAGTAAGCGGGCGTCGATTACTACCGACCGGGGGACCACATCAGGTGGAGGCAGGCCGGGGCAGATGATCACAGGTACCGCGCCGGTGGCTGCCTGAGTGGCTAGTTCTTCAAGTCGGTCGACGCGGCAGGCAGTCATTCCCTCAACGGTGGTGATGCCCGACGAGTCAGTGAGAACGGTAGAGACGGCCACAGTCCGGCGAACAGTCAGCGGATGCTCCAACTCGCAGACCGCCACCGGGAAGCCTGCTCGGTGGAGGCGCAGTGCCGTACCGGTTGCCAAGTCCCCGCCGCCACGCAGGAGACAGAGATGTTCAGGGAACAGCACCGAGCGCCTGCTCCGGTCAGGCGGTCCGTTGACGGTCGACTACCTGAGCGAGAATCGATACAGCTATCTCCTCAGGGGTTTCAGCGCCAATCTCTATGCCGACTGGAGACGTGACCCGTTCGAGGGCGGCCTCGGACACTCCGCCGTCCAGTAGTGATTTTCTTGTTGTATCCCAGCGGCGTTGGCTTCCCATGACTCCTACCGTTCCGACTTCGGTGGCTAGCAGGTGGGGAAGATTTTCGACGTCGACTTGAGCGTTACGGGTGACCACCACGGCGTGGTCATTAGCGGCCAGTCGAAGATCGGCCAGTACATCGGCTAGTGCTCCGGGTCGAACGACGACACCGGATCCGTCGGGCAGACCTTCGGCCAGCTCCTCCGCCACGTCAATACGGTCATCGGT
>JAKURV010000042.1 GCA_022452035.1 Acidimicrobiales bacterium
CGGGGGCTGATAGTCCCCGTGGTCCGCGACGCCGACACCCTGGACCTGTTCGCCATGGCCGAGGCCATCACGGAGGTGGCCGACCGCGCCCGAGCCGACGACCTGTCGGCGGCTGACCTGTCGGGAGCCACGTTTACCGTCACCAACTACGGGTCGCTGGGCGGCCGCTTCGCCACCCCGATCATCCCACCCGGACAGGGGGCCATCCTGGGTCTCGGGGCGGTGGCCGAGCGGCCGATCGCCGTAGACGGTGCCGTGGTGGCTCGACCGACCCTTCCTGTGGTGCTGGGAGCCGACCACCGCCTTATAGACGGCGACCTCGCTGAAGCGTTCCGACGGACCGTGGTCGACGACTTGATTGAACCCCTCCACCTGCTCGTCGGAGACTGACAGTCATGGTCGTCGGCGAGGTAGCCACTCCCGTCGACCTGCTGGTGATCGGAGGCGGGCCCGGCGGGTACGCGGCCGCCCTCCACGGCGCCCGACTGGGCCGTTCGGTAACCCTGGTGGAGCGTCATGCGGTGGGCGGAACCTGCCTGAACGTGGGGTGCATCCCGTCCAAGGCCCTCATTGAGGTGGCCGAGGCCCACGCTCTCGGGAACCGGGTCCGACCCTGGGGAGTCGACGTAACGACGAGCGTGGACATGACCCGCGTCCGGGACCACCTGAGCGCGGTGGTCAGCGACCTGACCAACGGGGTGTCGCGCCTGCTGGCCGACGCCGGGGTCCGGGTGCTGGACGGTCATGCCCGGTTCTCCCGACCCGACCGGGTGGCTGTCGCACACGGCGACACGGTCGAGTTTTTGGAACACCGCCACGCCATCGTGGCCACCGGCTCCCGGCCCGTGGAACTAAACGACCTGCCTCCTGACGGCGACCGGGTCGTCGGCTCCGACGAATTGCTCTTCACCGACCATCTCCCCAAACACCTGGTCCTGGTGGGCGGCGGTTACGTCGGGGTTGAGTTGGGCTGTGCCTTCGCGAAACTCGGCAGCGAGGTGACAATTGTGGAGGCCGAGGATCGGATCCTGCCCGGCTTTGATACTCGGATCGGTCGACAGGTCAGCCGCGGCCTGCGTCGCCTGGGAGTCGGACTGTGTCTCTCTCACCGGGCCGTCGGCACTGACGAACACGGCCTACTCGTCGCCGGTCCAGACGGAGAGGTAGGGCTGCCCGCCGACCGCATCGGCGTGGTAGTGGGGCGCCGTCCAAACTCTGACACCGTGGCCCTCGACATGGCCGGAGCGACCATCACCAGTAGTGGCCTGGTTCAGGTCGCCGCCGACCGGAGGGCGGCGGGAGACGTGTTTGCCATCGGTGACCTGACGCCAGGACCGGCGCTGGCTCACAAGGCCACCGCGGAGGCCGAGGTAGCCGCTGACGCGGCCTGTGGCCGACCGGCAGCCTTCGATCCAGCCGGCGTGCCCATGGTGGTGTTCGGCGACCCCCAGGTGATGGTGGTGGGCCTAGACCAGAAGGCGGCGAGTGCCGCTGGCCTGGAACCCGCCGCCTTCCGGTTCCCGCTTAGTGCCTCGGGTCGGGCCCGGACCCTTGGACAACCAGAAGGCACGGTCACCGTGGTGGCCGACGGCGACGGCACGGTGATCGGTGTACAGGCGGTCGGCGCCCATGTGGCCGAGTTGGCCGGCGAGGCTGCACTAGCCGTAGAGACCGCAGCCACCGTGGAGGACCTGGCCGGCACTATCCACGCCCACCCCACCCTCGGTGAGTCGCTCATGGAGGCTGCCCTGGGCCTAGCCGGTCGGCCAGTCCACACCGCCCGCTGATCGCCGGGCATGCAGCGGGTCGCTCGAAGGGCCCGGGGCTACCATCGCCGCCGTGACGATCCGCCCAGAGGACCTCGACCGCGTCGACGTGGCGAGGAAGGTGGCCTCAGGCGCCTACAAGTGGACGGACGAGGCACCGTCCGTGCTCCCAGCGTTCGTAGCCGAACACGACCTCGGGCCCTTCCCCGGGATAACCGACCGACTACGCGACATCGTCGAAATGGGCGGGACCGGCTATCACGACCGCTTCGGGGCCATGGCCCAGGCGTTCTCCGGGTGGTCGTCGCGGCGCCACGGTTGGACCCCGGACCCCGAACTGGTCGTGGCCACCGCCTCAGTCCTTCAGGGGGTGTGGGCCAGCGTGGAAGCCTTCACCGGTCCCGCAGACGCCGTGGTCCTCACCCCACCCATCTATTTCCCGTTCAACGACATCGGCCGGACCACGGGGCGACGCATAGTGGACTGGCCTCTAGTCCGCGACGAGGACGGTTGGCACTACGACCTCGACCATCTGGAACGACTCCTGGCCGCCGATCCCGGAATCCGACTCCTCGTGCTCTGTCACCCCCACAACCCGACGGGCCGCGTCCTCGCCGAACCGCAGCTCGTCCAGATCGTGGACCTATGCACCCGCTACGACGTGGTCATCGCCTCGGACGAGATTCACTGCGACTTCGTCTATCCGGGAGCCACCCACCGGCCGACAGCCACCATCCCCGGAGCCGGTGAGCGGACCGTCACCCTGACCTCAGGCATCAAGACCTTTGCCATCGGTGGCCTTCGGGCCGCCGTGGCATCTTTCGCCGACGAGGACCTCCACCGCCGGTTCCTCGGCGTTCCGGAGCAACTCCTCGGGGGCGTCAACCGGTTTGGTTGCGAAGCGGCGACCGTCGCCTGGGAAGAGGCCGACGAGTGGACCGATGCCCTGGTAGCCCTGTTCAACGGCCACCGGCGACGGCTCGTCGACCGAATCGCCGCCGAGTTGCCTGACATACGAGTCCACCTCCCCCAATCCACCTTCCTGGCCTGGCTGGACCTCTCCGCCCTCGAACCCGGCGACCGGCCCGCCACCTGGCTTCGCGAACGGACCGGGGTGCGCGGTAAGAACGGTCCGCTGTTCGGTGTGGGTGGTGAGGGACATGTCCGGTTCACCTTCGGAACCTCCACGGCTGTCCTGGACGAGATGGTCGACCGCCTGGTAGCTGGATTGGGTAGGTAGCCTCGCCACCCCAGTGGGTGTCTCGGGCCGCCGACGAGGTGACCCGTCAACTGTTTTGCCGTCCCGACAAGCTAGAGGAGGCACCGATGGACACCGCCCGTACAGATGACATGGTCCATGTCACTCGATGGCACTGGGGCGACAAGGAGTGGTCCCCATTTTCGGCTGTCGAGATGGATTGCCGGCAGGGCGCCCTGAGGGACCACTTGGCTGCAGAGGGCATCGACGCCTGTCTCCTGACCTCGTACCACAACATCTGCTACTACTCGGGCTGGGTCTTTTGCTACTTCGGCCGCAAGTACGGGATGGTGATCGACGGAGAGAACGCCACCACCATCTCGGCCGGTATCGACGGCGGACAGCCGTGGAGGCGCACCTACGGGGACAACCTCGTGTACTCGGACTGGCGACGGGATAACTACTACCAGGCTGTCCGCGACCTCATGGGTGGCGCGTCCCGCCTCGGTGTGGAGCTCGACCACCTGTCGGTCGACCAGTTCCGGTCCCTGGAGGCCGCCCTGCCTGGTGTCGAGCTGGTGGATATCGGCTCGGCGACCATGTGGATGCGGACCGTCAAGTCGGCCGAGGAGCACGACCTGATCCGCCACGGTGCCCGAATCTGCGACCTGGGTGCCGAGGCCTGCGTCGACGCCGTGGCCGCTGGAGTGCCCGAGCACGAGGTGGCCCTGGCCACTACCCGAACCATGGTCCGTGAGATCGCCGCCAGCTTCCCGTTCGTGGAGCTCATGGACACCTGGACCTGGTTCCAGTCCGGCATCAACACCGACGGCGCCCACAACCCGGTGACCAACAAGTTGGTCGAGACAGGCGACATCCTGTCACTCAACGCTTTCCCAATGATCTTCGGCTACTACACGGCCCTAGAACGCACCATGTTCTGCGACCACGTCACCTCTGCCGAGCACCTGCGGCTGTGGGAGGTCAACGTGGAGGTTCATGAGCGGGGGCTGGAACTGATTCGGCCGGGTGCTCGCTGTTGTGACATCGCCGCTGAGCTGAATGATGTCTACCGGTCTCACGGCCTACTGAAGTACCGGTCGTTCGGTTACGGCCACAGCTTTGGGGTTCTCAGCCACTACTACGGCCGGGAGGCCGGGGTGGAGCTCAGAGAAGACGTGGAAACGGTTCTAGAGCCGGGAATGGTCGTATCGATGGAGCCGATGATCGCCATCCCAGACGGCCAGCCGGGAGCCGGCGGTTACCGGGAGCATGACATCCTGATCGTGGGCGAGGACGGGGCCGAAAACATCACCGGATTCCCCTACGGCCCCGAGCACAACATCATCGGATCCTGAACGACTCCCGGTCGTCGACCGGTTTGTGATGCGGCGGTGCGGCCGCCCGCAATCAGCCGGCAGCTGTGGTGGTCGTCTCGACTGGAGCCTCTGTGGTCTCCGCCGGAGCAGCTGTCGTCTCGGCGGGAGCCTCCGTGGTCTCCGCTGGAGCCTCCGTGGTCTCCGCTGGAGCCTCCGTGGTCTCCGCTGGAGCCTCCGTGGTCTCCGCTGGAGCCTCCGTGGTCGCGGTGGCGTCCGGTGCGGCCGTGGTGGGCGGCGACGGCACACCGTCGGTGGACAGACCGCGTGCCTCAAGCTCGGCGGCGTGCGCCGCTCGGGTCCCGTTGCCGTACCAGCCATCAGCGGTGACACCCAGGAGTTCTTGAAGGATGAGCGCCGGGTCACTCGGCCCCCACTCGTAGGTGGCGGTCAGGATGGCCTCCTCGTTCAAACCCACCGGCACGGTGGGAGCGGGCGCCGGGTCCTCTTCGGTGGGAGCGGCCGCTGACGACGGAGCCCTGGTCGTCGTGGCCGCACCGGTGGCCGACGCGGCAGTGGTGGTGGCCGACGATGAGGCAGTCGTGGTCGTGGTGGCCGGCATCCGAGCCAGCAGAGACACCTCGGCCTCCAGATCCATGAAGTCCTCGCGAAGTTGGATGATCTCCACCCGGAGGGTCTCCAATTCGTCGTCGTTGGTCTCCAGAAGCCCACAGCCGGTAGCGGCGAGGGAGACAGTGAGGAGAGTGGCCGTAAGGAGGGTGCGCGTGTGCATATATGCAGTATTCCAGAGGATGGCGTCCTCCGCGCGTCGCTTCAGGCCACGGGTAGACGCAGAGGGACTCGGGCCCTCGACCCCCTCCTTGCATTCGACTTCGTTTCCGACCGAGGTGGTCATCAGGCGACCACTAGCCATCGGGTGTGGTAGCCCTCGGCGCCATCTGGAGCAATCGGCTTTGGTCCAGAAGCCTGGAGGCGACCGTGGGTGTCTCGTGCCCGAACTCGAAGGGTACGGAACCCCGGCTCGGCGTCCCACTCGGTGTACCACTGGACCCAACTGTCACCGGACCGGCCGGGAGCATCAACTCCGCGGATACGACACGGAGACCATGGGCCGTCATCAACCGACAACTCGACCCCTTCGATACCAGCCACGGGCGCCCAGGCGACCCCGGCGACCGCCTGGCGACCCTGCTTGGTCTGGCGCCCGCCCGGTACGTCGATCCGGGAAGCGATCTTGATCGGTGCTTCCTTGGCCCACCCGCGAGGAATCCAGTACCCAGCAGCATCGCTGGTGGTCAACTCGATTCGATTTAGCCACTTCACCGCCGAGACGTATCCGTAGAGGCCTGCCACCACAAGACGAGCCGGAAAGCCGTGACGAAACGGAAGGGGCTCCCCGTTCATTCCAAAGGCAACGAGTGCGGTTCGATCCCCGCCCAACGCTGAAATCGGGAACCCAGCGCTGAAAGAATCAACTGACCAAGCCATGACCTGCTCGGCTGACTCCATGGGACCCGCGAGTTCGAGTACGTCCACAAGGGGAACGCCTGTCCAGATGGCGTTGCCTACCAGTGAGCCACCGATCTCGTTGGAAACACACGCCAGGGTCACTGCCGAATCAACGACGTTCATGGCGAACAGGTCAGCAAGGGTGATCTCCACTGACCGTTCGACCATGCCGTCTACGCGAAGCGACCAACTCTCGGAGTCCACTTTTGGCACCACCAGTGCTGTGTCGATGCGGTAAAAGCGATCATTCGGGGTCGTCCACGGAGTAAGAGAAGGCGGTGCGGTCCATGGCGCCTCCGTGGTCGAAGTAGGAGGTGGTCGATCGGTAGCTGTTCTGCGAACCCTTGGGATGACCACTTGCCGACGCATCCCCTCTGCCCCTTGGTCGGCAATGAGGCGACTTCCGAATCCCATCGCCCCGGCAGCCAACGTCATTCCGGAGGCATAAGCCAGAAAACCGCGCCGAGACGCAACCTTGTCCCGCGGATCTTCAAATGACGGACGTTGGTCCTCGACCGGAACGAAAGCCAGGAGACCAACTCCGTGTCTCAGGGCAAATAACCCAACGATCACTGCCGTACTCGTTGCGACCAGACCGATGACGGCTGATCCGGCCCTGGTAGCTGCGATCACTCCCACTAGGCCAAAGACGACATAGGCGGCGCCAACCGGACCCTGAGCGGACCTGGCCCTGATGCCCGTTCCTGCTCCCATCAACAAGACGAGGAGAACTATCCCGGTCAGGAGCGCTGGCTTTTGAGCAGCACCTAGGAGGCCGATCGTCCACCGGACGAACCACCCGGGAGCAAGGTCGACAACGACATCGCCGACTGAGGCCACGAGCGAGAGGTCGCCAAAAGCGACTCCGACGAACTCGCCGAGCGCTAACGCCAGGGCTGCGGCAGCGGCCCCAAGTAGGGCCGCCGTGACGGAACCTCGCTTCACCCGATCGAACCTAGGACAGCGACCTCGTACAAGACGCAGGCACGGGCACCCGTGACCGCTTCTGAAAATCCAACTTCATCCAAATGGTTGAAAATTGTCGCGACTTATCCCGTCGGCAAGGAACGGGCGGCACGGCCTTCGATCCTCGCCCCCTGTTCGCTGAGGTGTTCACCGATGTCGCGCCACAGTGCCCGCAGCCTGTAGTGGGGCACGACCGGAAATAGGTGGTGCAAGAGGTGATAGTCGTGTCCGCGAATCAGGAACGTCGAACCGAAAAAGGTAAACACCCTGGTATCGCGATAACGGCCTGTTTCGGCGTGCGGATGGTGGGGAAGCCAACCGAACACCAGCGACAACCAGAACCTGGCAGCCCAGGCTGGGATATACCAGAGCAGCCAGACCAACTCTCCGTAGCCGAGAATTGTGCCAACGAGGAGTATTGAGAAGTGGCCAAGGGCTACCGGCCGGGCCGCAGCCCCGGCCTCTGGACCGCGAAGTTCAGCCATTTGCCCCATCCGGGTCGCCAAGCCGTTAGGAACCAGGCGTCGTAGTGGCGGGACCACAGCAAGAAGCGGCCCAAGCGGGTAGAGCACGGTTCCAGCCACCACTCGGCCGAGAATCTGGCGGGGCGACCCCTTTGAGTTCAGGACATCAGGATCGGCCTCATCGTTAGTGTGGGTGTGGTGTTTCAAATGTGTGATCCGGTGTGCTTTGAAGGACTCACAAAGCAGCCATCCGGCCAAAGCCCCAACCGCTCGATCGACCCACACCAAGGAGCGTCTTCCGCCTGACAAGGTCTTGTGGACCGATTCATGCATAGGCATGTAGCAGGCCTGCAGGAATACGGCAGCAAGAAACATTCCCAGCCACAACGGGATCTTCCCTGTGAGTTCGAGACTGACAACCAGTACCCAGCCGGACACACACCACGCGATGTTGAACAAACTCCGCCAGCCGATCGCCCCCGTGTAGGGCGCGATGACACGCCGTTCATACAACAACCGGTCCGGTCCGACTCTTGGTCCCACAGGTCTCCAGCCTCCCAGCGCAGACACCACAACCCGCTGCTCGAGAGACTAGTTCGGGCCGCCTGTAGTGGCCCTCTGACCACAGTGTTTTCTGGCGAGTGCAGAGGGACTTGAACCTCCGACCCCTCCTTGTAAAGGTGCACGCTCAACAGACACGAGTGGAGGCCCGATGGGCGAGTTCGACAACAAGGTCGCGATTGTCACGGGATCCACGAGCGGAATAGGTGAGGCCACGGCACGTCTGCTCGTTGCAGCCGGAGCGAAGGTCATCCTCAACTCCTCCTCCTCGGTGGAGGCCGGAAAGGTGCTGGCTACCGAGTTGGGCAACTCCACCTGCTACCACCGCGCCGATGTAAGCAGCGAGTCCGAATGCATCGGAATGGTCGAGGCGACCCTCGAAACCTTCGGCCAACTTGACATCCTCGTCAACAACGCCGGTTACACACAGCTCATCCCACACCATGACCTTGGATCCGTTTCCGAGGAGGTATTTCGGCGCGTGATCGACGTCAACCTTTTCGGGACTTGGTATCTCAGCAGGGCCTCAGTCACGGCGTTAAAGGCCAGCGGTGACGGCAACATCGTGAACATCACCTCGATCGCCGGCCTCCGGGCACTCGGGAGCTCAATTCCCTACTCGGTCTCAAAAGCGGCCACCAACCACCTCACCCGCCTCATGGCAAATGTTCTTGGCCCCGAGATCCGCGTGAACGCCGTAGCCCCAGGACTCGTTGAGACACCGTGGACGGAAACCTGGGATGCAATCCATGAGGCGGTTGCCGAACGCGCTCCGCTGGGCCGCTCAGCAACGCCTGAAGACTGCGCTGCAGCGGTGCTCGGGATACTCCGCGCCGGCTATCAGACAGGAGACGTGGTAGTCGTCGACGGAGGCCTCACCCTGGCCTGAACGGCACCGGACCAGCGGCCGCGAAGTTCGGTGTCTCACACAGGAAGGTGTTGGGTTGTCAGGACCTCGGCCGACCCGGAGAAAGCAACTCGGCTATAGCCGAGGTGAGGTCCGGTGACCTGAAGCTGAACCCAGAGTCCTCCAACCCGACGGGTTGGACCCTGGCACTGGCTAACAGCAGCCCGTTCGCCATCTCACCGAGGGCAGCCCGTAGCGCCAGGGCGGGCGCCGGGAGCACCGCCGGACGCCGGAGAGCCCGTGCGAGGGTGCGAACAAACTCGGCGTTACGGCAGGTTCCGGGGGCGACCAGGTTCACGGGGCCCGCTACCGGCGTGTCCAGCAGGTGGAGGAGAGCCCGGACCTCGTCCTCCAGTGTGATCCACGACCACCACTGCCGACCATTACCGAGGCGGCCGCCAAGGCCCAGTCGAGTCAGGGCAAGCATCCTTCCCAGTGCACCACCGTCGGGTGTGCACACGATGCCGGTTCGGGCCAGCACCAAGCGGGTGTCGGGCGAGGCAATCGGCGCTGCCGCCGCCTCCCAGCGTTCGCAAACTTCGGCCAGGAAACCAGTCCCCGGCAGCGAATCCTCGGTGAGTTCCTCGTCGCCGCGGTCGCCATAGAAGCCGACTGCAGAGGCCGACACTACGACGGCCGGTGGGCGACCAAGACCGGCCAACGCTTCGGCCAGTACTTCAGTTCCCTCTACGCGGCTGTCAAGAATCCTCCGCTTCTTGGTGGGCGTCCACCGGCCATCGATTCGCTCACCCGCCAGGTGGACGACAGCGTCGACACCCTCGAGGGCCGTCTCGTCGATCCGACGAGCAGCCAGATCCCAGGCCACGCCACCAGCGGGTGGGCGTCGGCCGATAGGGACAACGCGGTCTCCACGCTTCTCCAGAGCGGCCGTCAGGACGGTTCCGACCAGCCCCGAGGCGCCGGTTACCGCGACCGTACGCATGCCAATTTTCTCCTTGTAGATGCGACGCCAGCGGATGGGCAGTCGGCAAACTTGTACGACAGTATGTGCGGCGTTTGTCAGATCGCCACCACGAACTCGGAGTCCCGAGGAGCGAATTAATGGCCCACTTCAGGTCCAGTGTCAGCATCGACGCCCCCCGGAATGTCGTCTGGGCGGCGGTCGCGGACGTCCGTCGGCACTCAGACTGGATGGCAGATGCCGCCGAGATCCGCCTTACTTCGACGCAGATGACGGGAGTGGGAACAACGTTCGAGTGTGAGACCCGAGTCGGACCACTCCGAACACTTGACCGGATGGCCGTCACCGACTGGGAGGAGGGCCGTGTTATGGGCGTTGAGCATCACGGCCTCGTCACCGGAGTCGGCAGGTTCCGCCTCGACGACCAGAGCGACGGCGGGACAACCTTCATCTGGGAGGAGGACCTCTCCTTTCCCTGGTGGTTGGGTGGTCGCGCGACCGCCGCATTGGCACGTCCGCTCCTGGCGCTCATCTGGCGGCAGAACCTCCGGCGACTCGCCGGCATGTTCGAGGAGGGTTCCACGTGT
>JAKURV010000043.1 GCA_022452035.1 Acidimicrobiales bacterium
CGTGGAACCTCGTTTAGGGGTGCATCGACCGAGGCCATGGTCCGGAAGGGTGCCGACCGGGCGGCCATTCGGGCCGAGGTGGTCGACGGAGACCGAGTGGTCCTGTTGGAGGCCGAGCTGGTGGCCTCGGGGCGGAACCGGATCCAGATCAACAAGAATCGTGTACAACGGCGCCGAGACCTCCTGGGTCACTTCCGGACCACAGTCTTCGGACCCGACGACCTGATCTTGGTCAAGGGGGGCCCCGCCGAGCGACGGACCCTGATCGACGACCTGTTGGTCGATCTACAGCCCCGGAATCAGTCGCTCCGAGCCGACCTAGACCGCATCCTGAGGCAGCGAAACACTCTCCTAAAACAAGCCCGGGGGCGGTCCACCCCGAAAGTCAACGACACGCTAGACGTGTGGGATGCCAAGCTGTCCGAGGTGGGAGAGGCCCTGACAGCGGCCCGGACGGAACTGCTGGCCGTCCTAGGACCCGAGGCCAATCAGTTGCTGGAGATGCTGACGGGTGGCCGATCAGGACTAACCCTGACCTACGTCGACGAGTGGACGTCAAACGGCCTGGCCGCTGCACTCCGACAAGTCCGCCCGGAGGACCTACGGCGCGGTTTGAGCACGGTGGGACCCCACCGAGACGAGGTTCGCATTGAGGTAGACGACCTTCCGGCACGGACCCATGCCTCCCAGGGGGAGCAGCGGTCGGTGGCCCTGGCCCTCCGGCTGGCCGGTCACCGGATCGTGGTCGACCGAACAGAGACCGATCCGGTAGTCCTTCTGGACGACGTGTTCTCGGAATTGGACGACGATCGGTCACGGGCCCTGGTGGACCTTCTCCCAACCACCCAAGCCATCCTGACCACGGCCAGTGCGGTACCTGCCGGGGTAGCCCCCGGGACAGTGCTGCGCCTGTCCGACGGGACCCTGGGATGAGTCCAGATCGTGGCCCGGTCCCCATTCGGGCCAGTCTGGAAAAACTCCTAGCCGGGCTGGGTTCCCCGGAGATCGACAGCATGACCATGCTGGTCGAGCGGTGGCCCGAGGTGGTGGGGGAGCGGTTAGCCGAGCGGATCCAGGCCGTCGCCGTGCGGAGGAGGGAGCTCCTTGTGATCGTTGACGATCCTGCCTGGGCCAGCCAAATCGCTTGGCTAGAAGCCCAGTTGCTGGAGCGCGTGGAGGGCATTGTGGGGCCGGGTCGGATCGTTGCCGTCCGAGTCCGGGTGGAGCCCGTCGGAGGGGGCTAAAGACGCCCCTCTGGGGCCGGCGTGGGGTCCCCCCGTGGAGAGCCCATTAAGAGCCCGTGGAGAGCTCTTGTGGGCCCGTGGAGAGCCCATGTGGGGGGTCTGGATAAAGGCCGCTAGTCCGTGGCGAATCTAGGCCTGGCTGGTAGGCTGACGGAGTCGTGAACTGGCCCTCTGACCTGCGGTTTTGTACCGTACTGAATGGTCTCTCGGCCAGTGGAATCCCGTACGGGAGTACACCGGTGGAAGGGTCCCGAAGATGAGCGCGGATACCTCCTACAGCGCCGCTGACATCACAGTTCTGGAAGGTCTCGAGGCTGTCCGAAAGCGGCCTGGGATGTACATCGGATCGACCGGTCCGACCGGGCTCCACCACCTTGTTTGGGAGGTCGTCGACAACTCGGTGGACGAGGCGATGGCCGGACACTGCACGACCATCGATGTCACCCTCCGGGACGACGATTGCTGCCAGGTGACCGACGACGGTCGGGGAATTCCGGTTGGCCAACACCACCAGTACGACGACTTGGCGGCGGCTGAGGTGGTGCTGACCCTCCTCCACGCTGGAGGCAAGTTCGGCGGCGAGGGGTACAAGGTGTCCGGTGGGCTCCACGGAGTCGGCATCTCGGTGGTGAACGCTCTATCCAGCCGGGTAGAGGTCGAGATCGACCGGAACGGCCGGCACCACTACATGGACTTCGTGGATGGTGGTCGGCTACAGACCCGGCTATCCGACGTGGGCGACGCCCCGGACGGTCGCACGGGAACCACGGTTCGGTTCTGGCCCGACGGCTCGATCTTTGATGACACCCGCTTCCGGTTCCAGACGCTGGCCGAAAGGTTCCAGATGATGGCCTTCCTGAACCGCGGCCTAAGGATCCGGCTCCGCGACGAACGGGAAGGAGATCACCACGAGGAGGTCGACCACTGCTACGAGGGCGGTATCCGGGACTTCGTAGCTCACGTCAACGCCTCCAAGGAGTCGCTGTTCGCCGAGGTAGGCCACATCCAGGGCGAGGAGGACGGCCAGGAGGTCGAGGTGGCCTTCCAGTGGAACACCGGCTTCAACACCGATGGTCTCCACTCGTTCGCCAACGGTATAAACACGCTCGAGGGGGGAATGCACGAGGAGGGCTTCCGGAGTGCCCTGACAGCGGTGATGAATCGGTACGCCCGCAAGCGGGGCCAACTCCGGGAGAATGACGACAACCTCCAGGGCGAGGACATCCGCGAGGGCCTGACGGCCATCATCAGCGTGCGCCTTTCTGATCCGCAGTTCGAGGGTCAGACCAAGTCAAAGCTGGGCAACGTAGAGACCAGGTCGTTGGTCCAGCGGACCACCAACGACAAGTTGGCCGAGTGGCTAGAGGAACACCCGTCGGAGGGCAAAAGGATCGTCCAGAAGGCGATCAATGCCCAACGGGCCCGGGTAGCCGCCCAGGACGCCCGAAAGTCGGCCCGTCGCAAGTCCGCCCTAGACGGGGCCGGCATGCCCGACAAGCTCAAGGACTGCGCGTCGGGCGACCCGCGAGAATCCGAGCTATTCATCGTGGAGGGGGACTCGGCCGGTGGCTCAGCCGTTCAGGCCCGGAACCCCCACACCATGGCCATCTTGCCCATCCGGGGGAAGATCCTGAACGTGGAGCGGGCCCGCTCCGACCGAATGCTCAAGAACGCGGAGATCCAGACCCTGATCCAAGCCATCGGTGGCGGGTTCGGTGAAGACTTCGAGGTGGGCAAGATCCGGTACCACAAGGTGATCCTGCTGTGTGACGCCGACGTGGATGGGAGCCACATCAGGACACTCCTGTTGACGTTCTTCTTCCGCCAGATGAGGGCCCTGGTCGAGAACGGCCATGTGTACATCGCCCAGCCACCCCTTTACTCCACGGTGGTTGGACGCGAAAAGGTGTATCTAAAGGACGACCACGTCAAGGCTGCCTTCCTGGCCGACAATCCATCCCACAAGAAGGAATTCCAGCGCCTGAAGGGCCTGGGGGAGATGGACTTCGCCGAGCTCCAAGAGACCACCATGGACCCAGCTCGACGAAGTCTTCTGCAGGTGTCGGTCGAGATGTTGGCTATCGCCGACGAGGTCTTCTCCACCCTCATGGGCGAGGACGTGGAGAGCCGCAAGCGGTTCATCCAAACCAACGCCCGCGACGTGCGGTTCCTAGACATCTAATGGGCGAAGTTGTGGAACCGCCGGTGGAGGATGACACCCCCAACCTGGGTTCGATCCAACCCATCGAGATCCAAGAGGAGATGGAGCAGTCGTTCCTCGACTACGCCATGTCGGTCATCGTGTCGCGGGCCCTACCCGACGCCCGCGACGGCTTGAAGCCCGTCCACCGTCGAATCCTCTGGGGGATGTACGACTTGGGGGCCCGGCCCGACCGGCCGACCATGAAGTGCGCCCGGGTAACCGGCGAGGTCATGGGCAAGTACCACCCGCACGGCGACCAGGCCATCTACGACGCCCTGGTGCGTATGGCCCAGGACTTCAGTCTCCGCCATCCAGTGGTCCACCCGAAGGGCAACTTCGGGTACTCGCCCGACGACGCCGCGGCTGCCGCGAGGTACACCGAGTGCCGCCTCGATCCCATCGCCCTACAACTGTTGGCAGGGATCGACGAGGACACGGTGGACTTCACCGACAACTACTCGGGCGAGTTCACCGAACCGGAAGTCCTCCCAGCCCGGTTCCCGAACCTGCTGGTCAACGGGAGCCAGGGCATCGCCGTAGGCATGGCCACCAACATCCCCACCCACAACCTGGGAGAGGTAGTGGACGCCACGATCCACCTGATTAACCATCCGGACGCCACGCCAGACGACCTTATGGCCCACCTGCCAGCACCCGACTTCCCCACTGGGGCGCTCATCCTGGGGCGAGCCGGGATCCGCGACGCCTACCGGACCGGACGCGGACAGGTCCGGATGCGAGCTCGGACCGACATCGAGGAGGGGCCACGGTCCAGCCGGATCGTGGTTACCGAGCTGCCGTACCAGGCCAGCCCCAACCTGATCATGTCCAAGATCCGGGATCTGGTGGATGCCCGTGAGCTGGACGGCATTGCTGATGTCAACGACGAGTCGGCGCAGGGGTTAACCCGAATCGTGATCACCTTGAAGCGCGACGCACCGGCCCTGGTGATCCTAAACAACCTGTTCAAGCGAACCCCGTTGCAGACCACCTTTTCGGTCAACACCGTGGCCCTGGTGGACGACGTTCCCCGCACGTTGGACCTACGCGAGTTGCTGGTGGCCTATGTGGACCACCAGGTGGAGGTGGTGCGACGGCGGAGCGAGTTCCGGTTGGGTCGAGCACGGGACGAGGCACACACCACGGAAGGCCTGCTCAAGGCCCTGGAGCGGATTGACGACGTAATCGCCCTGATCCGTGGCTCGGCCGACCGCCAAACGGCCCGGGCTGGTCTGATGGCCGACCCGTTCGAGTTCACCGAGGTACAGGCCAACCACATCTTGGATATGCAGTTGGTCCGCCTAACTCGGCTGGGTCGTACCAACCTCGAGGAACGGATGGCCGAGCTCCGTGAGACCATCGCCGAACTGGAGGCCATTCTGGCCGACGAGGGCCGCCTGCTGTCCGTTATCAAGGACGAACTGGTTGCCATCCGGGCCGACCATGCCACGCCCCGACGCAGTGAGATCATCCACGACCCAGGTGAGCTGGACATCGAGGACCTCATTGACGACGAAGAACTGGTCTTTGCCATGAGCGCCGCGGGCTACGTGAAGACCATGTCGACCTCGGCCTTCCGGACCCAGGGTCGCGGCGGGAAGGGCATCACAGGCGCCAAGCTCAAGGACGAGGACGCGGTGTCGCACCTGATCCACACCACGGCACACGCCTACCTGCTGTTCTTCTCGACCCGGGGACGGGTCTACCGCCTCAAGGCCCACGAGGTTCCAACGGCCGGCCGTACGGCGCGGGGAACGTCCATCATGAACCTGCTGCCCCTCCAGCCTGATGAGCGAATCCAGGCTGTCATCGACACCCGGGATTACGAGTCAAATCGTTTCTTGTTCTTCGCTACCCGCAGTGGACGCGTCAAGAAGACCCGCTTCACGGCCTACGACTCATCGTTGAAGGCCGGCCTCATCGCCGTGCGGCTGAACGACGGTGACGAACTGGTGGCCGTGGTCCCGACCAGCGGATCGGACAACCTGTTCCTGGTGTCCCGGACCGGTCAGACATTGCGGATTGATGAGAACGACGTTCGGGCCATGGGTCGGGATGCCGCTGGCGTGGTGGGTATGAAGTTCCGCGGCGACGACGAGTTGGTCTCGTGCTGTGTGGCCCGAAAGGATGCCACCATCTTGCACCTCACTACCGAGGGCTATGGCAAACGCACGGCACTCGACGAGTTTGGTGCCAAGGGCCGAGCCGGGCTAGGGGTCCGCGGGATCCGGACCACTGACGACCGTGGCTCAGTGGCCGGGGCCCTGGTAGTCAGCGAGGGTGACGACCTGTTCGCCGTGACGACCGCCGGGATGATCATCCGGATGCCAGCCGCCGAGATCTCGGTTCAGGGGCGGGATGCCACTGGGGTCCGAGTTATGTCTCCCGGTGAGGGCCAGGAGGTAACTGCCGTGTCGCCCGCACCAACTGAGGACCTGGTGGTCGACGGATTGCCAGAGGCCGGGTCCACCGGCTGACGGGAGTATCCCCGCCTCCCAGACGCTTTCCCGAGATCGACCCCTCCGATGACACACTGAGGAGGGAACCGCGGGACTCCGGGAAGCCAATGCCAGACAGGTGCTGACCCTCGATCTAGTCATCCTGACCGTGGCGGTGGCTGAGGTGCCAGGGACCGGACGCTGACGGTGGCCGTGCCGTGCGACCGCGACCGCTGCCATACCGATGGCGACCCCTAGACTCCCGGCCCGTGGCCGACGACCAGATCGAGGGCTCGTCCCCAGACGACAGGTCGGATGATGGGCTGCTGGATCC
The DNA here is from genome assembly GCA_022452035.1 of Acidimicrobiales bacterium. Classification (NCBI taxonomy): domain Bacteria; kingdom Bacillati; phylum Actinomycetota; class Acidimicrobiia; order Acidimicrobiales; species Acidimicrobiales bacterium. The sequence goes on from JAKURV010000043.1 coordinate 6,220, forward strand.
CGCCGACGCCGTTCCGGCCCAGGAAGGGGAAGAATCGCCCAGTAATCCAGATGGCCCACCGACCACCGAATCGTCGGCCGACCTTCTGGCCCGCCAGTTCCAAGGTGGTGACGAGGAGCCGGTCGATGACAGGGGCCTACACCCCGACCCGGTTTTTCGCGACGACCAGTCGTCCCGTCGTCCCCGACTGGTCCGCCGACCCAACCGCGATCGGACTCCCAAGGCCCGACGATCGGACCGCGAACCTCGGGGGCTAAAAGAGTCCCAGGCGCCTCAGGGCGGATACCGAGTACGTCGAGTCCGACGCCTTGTCCGCCACGTCGAGCCTTGGTCAGTACTCAAGGTCTGCCTCGTTTTGTACCTATGCGTCTGGGGCCTTCTGGTCATCGCCACCAGGATGCTGTGGAGTGCGGCCGACGAGGCAGGAACGATCGCCAAGATCGAGTCGTTCGTGGAGGAGTTGTTTGCTCTGGAGTCGTTCGAGTTCGACTCGGCTCAGATCTTCCGGATTTTCGTGCTGGGTGGCCTTGTAGTGGTAGTGGGCGGTATCGGGATCACCGTGGTTTTGGCGGTGCTATTTAACCTGATCAGCGACCTGACTGGAGGTGTCCGGTTCACGATGATCGAGGAGGAGACAGCGGTTCGACAGCGCCGGCTGCGCCGCGGCGATGTCCTGGTCAACCCGGAGGAGATGCCATCAGGTGGGCCCGGTCCGCCGCCGACCAGCGGGTAGCCAGGGTCTGGACCCCGGGGATACCGTTCCGGGTTCTGCGGGGCTATAGCTCAGTCGGTTAGAGCGCACCCCTGATAAGGGTGAGGTCGCTGGTTCGATTCCAGCTAGCCCCACGTCTATGGAGGTCATCAGACGAGCTCTCGCTGCCATCTCGGTGGCTGCCGCAGTCGCCGGGACCCTAAGGCTCCGTGGTGGGGCTGGGATCACCCGCCGGTCGGGCGGCTGGCGGCTCCTATCCGGTCCGGAACGCCGCTGATGCGCGTTGCTGTGCTGGGTGCGGGGGCCGTGGGGTCGCGGGTGGTCCGCCAACTGCTTAGCACCGACGCCGTAGACCGCATCGTCCTACGCGACACGTCAGCCGAACGCCTAGCCCAGGTGTCGCGCTCGTTGGGGGAACGGGTGGAGTTGGAACACCACCCGTTCCCATCCGACCTAGAGGCCGATGCCGTAGTCGTGGCCACCCCCAGGGGAACCCAACTGGAGGCTGTAGAGGCTGTCATCCAGGCTCGTAGGCCGGCCGTGCTGGTAGGCAACGGGCTCGCCGAGACGATCGCCGTCCTACACCTAGCCGGCGCGGCGGCTCAGGCCGGGGTCCCGGTGGTTGTCGGGGCTGGCTTTGCCCCCGGATTCAGCTGTGTCCTTGCTGCCCACGGGCGATCCTGGTTTGACACCGTCAGAGAGATGCACATCTCCAAGGCGGGTACCGGCGGGCCAGCCTGTGCCCTGGTACACCACCGTGCCCTAAGTCGCCGTTCGTACGACTGGCGTGAGGACGGTTGGGTTCGGCGTGCCGGGGGCTCGGGTCGGGAACTGGCCTGGTTCCCGGACCCGGTCGGTCCCCGCGATTGCTACCGGGCGGCGCTGCCTGATCCCGTCCTCCTCCACCACGCCTTCCCCCAGGTGGAGCGGATTACCGCCCGGGTCGCTGCCACCCGTCGGGACCGGCTCACGGCACCACTCCCCATGCTGTCCCCACCTCACGTGGAGGGCGGCAACGGGGCCATCCGAGTGGAGGTTCGGGGTCGACGCGAAGGCGTGGAGGACGTGGTGGTGTTAGGCGCTACTGAACGTCCGGCGGTTGCTGCGGCGGCCGTAGCGGCCACCACCGTGGAGTGGTTACTGGCCGACCGACACCTGGTGCGGGGGATGGTCGGGCTGGCCGAGATGGTCGAGCCGCTGGCCTTCCTCGACGACCTGGCTGATCGGGGGATCGAGGCTCAGGTTTTTGAGGGTGAGCGGTCGCTGGCCTGAGGCGGGGTGGACCGTCGGTGATCAGGTACGGCCGACGAGGGCCAGTACCTGGGGGGCCAGAGCTGGGTTGGCGGCCAGGGCGTCGCCACCTTCGGCGGTAACTGTTCCTGACAGGTCGCAGAACAGGCCCCCGGCTTCCGGGAAGATGGTCAGCATGGGAGCCACGTCCCATCGGCTCACGACGGGGTCGACCATGGCGTCGGCCCGACCGGTAGCCACCAGGACGTAGCCGTAGGCGTCGCCCCAGGTTCGGATCACGGCGCCGCTCCCAACGAACGCGTCTAGGGCGGCAGCCGACGGCCAGTAGTCGACGCCGCTGGTCACGACGCACGCTCCTCGGAGATCGGCTCGGTCACCGACCCGCGCCGGTTCCCCGTCTACGAAGCACCCCCGCCCCCGGCCGGCCCATACACACTCATCCAGACCAGGAACGTTGATCACGCCGACGGCAGGGCCATAGTTGTCCTCGAGAGCAACAAGGTTGGCGTACAGCGGAACGCCGTGGATGAACGACTGGGTGCCGTCGATGGGGTCCAGGACCCAGGTGCGGTCTGAGGTCCCTGCGACGTCAGGCTCTTCTTCTCCGACCACCGAGTCGTCGGGGAAGGCTTCGGCAATCCGGTCCCTCAGGGCCGCTCGGCCTCCCGGTCGGCGACGGTGACCGGGGTGCCGTCACCCTTGCTTTCCACGTCTAGATCGGTCCGGCGGAAGTACCGCAGGGTCAAAGTTCCGGCCTCCCGAGCGATCTGGACGGCAAAGTCCACCAGGGCTGGGTCTACAGCCGGCCGGAGATCAGGTGCGGTCATCGCAGGAGCCTAGGACCGGGCATCCGAAGAGGGAGGTTGGACCGGTAGGTGGGTCCGACCG
>JAKURV010000044.1 GCA_022452035.1 Acidimicrobiales bacterium
TCACGCAACCACACCGACTCGCCGGCCGCCACCCAGTCCCCGTGATAGGCGGGCAGGCCACCGTTGGGTCCGTAACTGGCGTTGATACGGGTAATGGTGGTGGGGAGGTCCAGCACCCGGGCCATCGTGCGGGCCACCGCCTCCTGCGACACCTTCGACACGCCGTAAGTAGGGCTATGGGGTGCGGTGGCGTCGCCTAGTGGGTCGGTCTCGACGTAGCGGTGCATTGGGTCCTGGTGGGGTCTGTACACCGAATTGGTCGAAGCGATCAGGGCGCCAGCAGCCCGTCGGCAGTGGTTCATGACTAGGCCGGTCGCCTCAGCGTTGGCCCGGATGGCCCGGTCGTGGTCAAGTGTCTTCCCCTGCCACGCGGCAAAGTGCACTAGGTGGGTGAAGTCATCGGGCAGGCCGTTCAGGTCTCCGGACGCCAGATCGGCCACGTGTGTAGTCACGCCGATGGCTTCGGCCCGCTCGCGGCTGCCCTCGGCACAGAAGCTCGCCCCGCCACCAACCTCGTTGTCGCGGGCCAGGAACCGGGCGATCGGATGACCGATCTGGCCGGTGAGGCCGGTAACGAGAATCTTGTGGTCGCGGAGCACGCCGTCGACGCTACGACGCAGCGGGTAGTCGGGTCACCCCGAGAGAGAATTCCCCGGCCGCCGCATAGAAAAGCCAGCGGCCCTCGGCTTCAGGGTGGTCGTCAGTCGATAAGTCGATCACGAACGGGTCGCGGAGGCCGTGCTGAGGTTGGAACGATGGGCCCCTCGGGGTGGGTTCGACGGGGAGGGCGGCTCCCTCCCACGACTCGACGGGGCGCAGGATCTCCTCGACCGGTCCAGCCGACCAGGTAGACCAGTCGCCACGGAGATCCACAGTGGTCCGCAGGATCCGCTCCGGGGCGTCCCCCGCCCGGGTGAACCAGACGAGGAGTTCGTGGTCGACGACGACCACGCCGGCGTGTCGGATCTCATCGTCTTGAAACAGTGAGGGCCCCGCCTCGAACCCAGACAGGCCGTCCACTGACCGGCAGAGCCCCGACGGCATGGATAGCCCGTACCAGTGTCCGTCCCACCGAAATCCCCGGGGGTACGACGGTGAGATTGCGGCCAGCAGTTTGATGGGCCGGAACCGGAGTCCGTCGTCGGAGGTCGCAGCCAGGGTGTGCTGGTCCATGGTCGGGTAGCGGTTCCACGACGGAAGGTGGCCGGCCATTGCTTCGGTGACGTGACCGTGGAAGTACATGCGGATCGTTCGGGCTTCATGGTCCACATGAACGTCGGGGGAGGCCACGTGCCGTCTGGCGTCGGTTGGATCGATAGCCGTCGCGACGTCGTCGACGTGAAGGACATCAGTCGACACGATCCGCCACGGCCCGGTGGGGTGATCCGACGTGGCCAAGCGGATGGACGCACCCCGGTGATGGGCGAAGTACAGCAGATACCGGTCGAGTGGCCCAGCAGTCGGTACGGGCAGCCAGTCTGGCGTGGGGATCACCGACGGGCCCTGGACGTTGAAGTCCCCGTGTTCGGTAGGCAGTTCCGGGTGGTTCCGGGGGATTATCAGGTGTCGGTCGGCCATTGGGTGGGTTTCAAAGGGCGTCGATGGTGCAGGCTGTCAGCGTGTCCGGAGAGGGCACGTCACTGTAGGAGAGGGGTCGCTGCCATGTTGGATCGAAACGGGGTCGCAGCGTTACACGATCTGACGGGGAGGGTGGCCGTCGTCACCGGCGGCAGTCGGGGCATTGGCTTGGCCGTAGCCCATGCCTTCGCCGCCCAGGGGGCCCGGGTGGTGGTGTCAAGTCGCAAGGCTGAGGCATGCGACGAGGCCGTGGCGTCGATTCGGTCGGCTGGCGGGGAAGCCATCGCCGTGCCGGCCCATGCTGGGAACCTCGACGATCTGGAGGCGCTGGTCGCAGCAACGGTGGACGCCTTCGGTGGGATCGATGTCCTGGTCAACAACGCGGCCAATCCGTTGGCCCTGCCCATAGGGTCGATCACCCTCGACGCGTATGCCAAGTCGTTCGACGTCAACGTTCGCGGGCCGCTCTTTCTGTTCCAGTCCTGTCTTCCGTACCTACTGGAGTCGGAACACGCCGCGGTCGTTAACGTGATCTCGGCAGGCGCTTTTCTCCACACGCCGGGTGGCGCCCTCTACGGTGCGGCCAAGGCAGCGCTGCTTCACTTCACCCGGTCGATGGCCGCCGAATACGCCACCGCCGGCATACGGGTCAACGCTCTGGCGCCCGGTCCGACCGACACCACGATGGTTCGCAACACCGGACCCGAGGAGGCGGCGTCCATGGCCCGCTCCACCCGTCTGGGGCGCCTGGCCGATGCTGACGAGATGGTGGGTGCTGTGCTCTACATGGCATCTGAGGCTTCAAGCTTCATGACCGGTCAGTGCATCACCGTCGATGGGGGGCTCGTACCAGCTCGCTGAATACATGGACCGTTGAGCCCACGACGACCGACCGTCGGTAGGGTGGCTACCGAATCTGACGGACCGTCAGGAATTCAGACGGCCACGAGCCTCCGGAGAACCACATGTCATTGGGAGATGCCGCCCACCTCGAAGGAAAGAACATCGTCGTCACCGGTGCCGGCAACGGGATCGGTCGGGCTATCGCCCTGGCCTGTGCCGCCGAAGGCGCCAACGTGGTGGTGGCCGATTACGGCGTTTCGATAGATGGGAGCAACCCGTCCAGCGATGTCCCCGACGCCGTGGTGGCTGAAATCGCTGCCACGGGTGGAACGGCCATCGCAGTCGCTGGCGACGTGTCAGAGATGGCGGTTGGTCAGCGCATCGTGGACGCTGCCGTCGACAACTGGGGGACCGTCGATGGCGTGGTCTGCGTGGCCGGAATCGTGCGCGAGCGGATGTTGTTCAACATGAGCGAAGAGGAGTTTGACCAGGTGGTCGGTGTCCACCTCAAGGGCCACTTCACGCTCTACAAGGCTGCCTCGGCGGTGATGCGCAAGCAGGAGACCGGGGGCAGCCTGATCGGATTCACCTCCGGGGCGTTCGTGGCGTCGACTGCCCAAGCCAACTACTCGGCTGCCAAAGGCGGCATCGTTTCGCTGACTCGGAGCGCAGCCTTTGCCCTGAAGAAGTACGGCATCAATGCCAACTGCATCGCCCCGGCTGCCATGACACGCATGTCGGAGAACGTGCCGTTCGAAATCGAGGCCGGCAGCCCTGAGGCCATCGCTCCTCTGGCCGTCTGGCTGATGTCGGACATGGCCCGCGACGTGACGGCCCAGATCTACACCTGTACTGGCAAGCGCATCGCTGTCTGGAACCAACCCCTCGAAATCCGCCACATGTGGGCCGATGACGGCGAGGCCTTCACTGTCGACGAGATCGCCAACAAGCTCCCGGCCACCATCGGCGACGAGGAGATGCCGATGTTTGCCGACCTGGATCGGCGCATGAAGGAGATGGCCGAGGCCCAGTCATCTGCTGGGGTGAATAGCGGGGCCTAAGTCCCGTACGCGCCGCCGAACCTGTAACCAACCTCTCGGCATAGCCTGCAGAACGTGGACATTCCCGAATACGTGCCCGGACACGGCCTATTGGTCGATCGGATCGTCGTGGTCACGGCGGCGGCCGGAGCCGGCATCGGCTACGCGGTAGCGAAGAAGGCCGTCGAGGAGGGGGCGACCGTCGTCATCTCCGACGTTCACGAGCGCCGACTCGGCGAGGCGGCCGATTTGCTGGCCGAGATGGTCGGGATTCGCCCGCTGACCATGGTATGCGACGTCCGTGACGAGGCCCAGGTGCAGGCCCTATTGGACGCAGCACTGGCTGAGCATGGTCGTATCGACGTGATGGTCAACAACGCCGGCTTGGGAGGTGACACCCCTCTGATCGAGATGACCGATGAGGAGTGGGACCGGGTGCTGGACGTCACCCTCACAGGGTCGATGCGTTGTACCCGGGCATCCATGCGGATCATGGGCGTCCAGGGCCACGGGGTGATCGTGAACAACGCCTCGGTGCTCGGCTGGCGTGCCCAGGCCGGTCAGAGCCACTACGCAGCTGCCAAGGCTGGAGTCATGGCGCTGACACGGTGTGCGGCGATCGAGGGCGTGGAGTCCGGTGTTCGGGTCAACTGCGTGGCCCCCAGTTTTGCCACCCACCCGTTCCTGGCCCGGACGACCAGCGAGGAACTCTTGGCCGAGTTGGCTGATGGTGAGGCTTATGGCCGTGGGGCCGAGCCGTGGGAGGTGGCCAACGTGGTCGTATTCCTGGCCAGCGACTACTCGTCGTACATGACCGGTGAGGTCGTATCGGTCTCCAGCCAGCGGGCCTGACTCAGACCAGGCTCCAGTCCGCCTTCCATGCTGAATCATCAGCCGAGTCACCTGTCGTTCCGTCGGTGATGGCTCGTCCAGATCGGGACAGGGCCAACAGGTGGGCGTACACCACGGCCGCCGCCGCCTTGTGGAGTTTCTTGTCAACGTCGGCGTACAGGTCGGCCACGATGGACTCAATGTTGCGGGGTCCGTTGGCCAGAGCGTCGATTATCTGATGCTCCCGATGCTCCCTGTGCTCGATTAGGGAGGACACGTAACCGACAGGGTTGGTGATTGCCGGGCCGTGGGTGGGCCGATAGATGGCCTCCGGGCGTTCGAGAAGACGACGCAGGTTGGCCAGATAGTGGTTCAGGTCGCCGTCGGGTGCCGGCACCACAGTGGTCGACCATCCCATGACGTGGTCCCCGGTGAACAGTGTGTCCTCCTCCTGCAGGGCGAAGCACAGGTGGTTGGAGATGTGGCCCGGCGTGTGAAGGGCCTCAAAAGTGAAGCCCTGGCCGGCCACCACGTCGCCGTCGCCGGTGACCACGTCGGGGACGAAGTCGCGGTCGCCGGCTCCCTCGCCGTCTTCGGACTCAGGCTCCTCGCCGGCCTCAATGGCCTTTCGCACTCGTTCGTCGTGGGCCCGGATGGCCTCCGGCGGGTGGGGGCCGAAACCAAAGGTTGGAGCACCGGTTACCGCCTGGATGGCTGCGGTAGCCGGAGAGTGGTCGGGATGGGTGTGGGTGACCAGTAGGTGGGTGACTCGTTGTCCCTCCACGGCCCTGAGAACGGCCTCTACGTGGTCGTCGTCGGCCGGTCCGGCATCGATAATGGCCACTTGATCCGAGTTCCCGGACGGTCCGATGATGAAGGTGCCCGACCCGTGGTAGGTAAACATCGACGGGTTGTTGGCTACCACGCGTCGGACGAGTGGCGAGAGTTGCTCAACATTCCCGTAGGGGGGCGGATCCTCGAACTGGAACTGGGGTGGCATGGCCGCATCCTGCCCGACGAGCCCCACTGGGGGGAACCCCGGAAGACCCTTGGGTCAGCGTTGGGTTAGGTGGCGCACTCGGACTCGCCGATCTCGGCCGCGTAGGGGCCAGTCTCGTCGTAGTCCACGTAGAACTCCGGATTCTCGTCCGGGGTGGGAAACTGGTCGAGGTCCTTGAGCCCGGATGCAACCTCATTCACGCCACCCGAGCGGTTCATCCAGTCGATGAACCGCTCGCCGGCTTGCCGCTCGTCGGCGAACCGTCGGACCACCCGCACTGTGGCCTCAGCGGCGTTCTTGGCCGGTAGGCGCAGGGCCTTCTGGCCGAAGTGGACCTGTGTCTGGCCGACGTAACCGCCGAGCAGCATTTGATAGCCCGGTGCGGGCTGCCCGTGAGCCCGACGCTCGGCGCCAAAGAATCCGATGTCGGCCGTGTGGTGCTGACCGCAACTGTTCGTGCAGCCGGAAATATTCATACGTACGCCGCCTACCTCAGCCAAGCCGGCCTCTTCCAGAGCGGTGCCGATGGCATTGGCCAGCCCACGGCTCTGGGTTACGGCCAGGTTGCAGGTATCGGCGCCGGGGCAGGCCACAACATCGCGGGACAACTCGGCGCCCGCCATGGCCATGTTGGCGGCTACCAACCGTTCGTGCAGGGCGGGGAGTTGGTCTTCGGTCAGGTCTCGCATCACCAGGTTCTGGCGGTTGGTGACCCGGACGTCGGTGTCGAACTCCCGGACCATGGCGGCCACGGCGCGGAACTGAGCTGAGGTGACGTCACCCAATTCGCACCAGGCGTAGGCCGAGACGGTGCCGTTGGCAGCACCCCGTACCACGTTGGCCTCCACCCAGCGGTCGTAGTCACTCTTAGCGCCAAGGGTCACCGGGGTGCCCTGACCCATAGCCGTCGGGGTGACGCCGTCGGCCAGGCCGGCTGGCTCGTCACCCCAGTCGGCTACCAGTTCGGGTACCCCGCCGGGCCAGGTGGCCGAAGCGGGGAGGAGCTTGCGGATGGCCACCACGCGACGACGCACCTCGTCGATGCCCAACTGGTCGACGACCCACTTGAGTCGAGCCCGAAGCTTGTTATCCCGGTTCCCGGTCTGTTCGAAGACCCGGAGGACCGCCTCGATGGTGGCTAAAAGGTCCTCGCGTGGCGTGAATTCTTCCAGCGCCAGGGCGGGGAACGGCGTCGTGCCGAGGCCACCGGCGATGTAGACCCGGAAGCCCCTCTCCACGCTGCCGTCGGAGAACGTCCGGGTGGCGGCCACTACTCCCACGTCGTTGAACATGGCCTGACCGCAGTCGGTGTCGCAGCCAGAGAAGTTGATCTTGAATTTTCGGGGCAGGCGCTGGCTCAGTGGGTTACGGACGAAGTGGCGGTACACGGCCTCGGACCATGGGGTCACGTCGAGGACCTCCATGGGGCAGGCGCCGGCCAGGTGGCAGCCCTGGACGTTGCGGACGGTGTCACCGCACGCTTCGCGGGTTGTTAAACCGACCTCGGCCATGCGGCGCATGACTTCCGGGATCTCGGCAAGCTCCACGAAGTGGAACTGGATGTTCTGTCGGGTGGTGATGTGACCCCAGCCCCGGCTGTGGTCGTCGATGACGTCGGCCAGCAGGTCCAACTGGTCAGCGGTGATGGCGCCGTAGGGGACCTTCACCCGGACCATCTGATTGGTGCCGCCCTGACGCTGGCCGTATATGCCGTTGTTGAGGCGGAAGACACGGAAGACATCCTCCTCGATGCGCCCGGCCTGGTAGCCGGCCAGCATCTCCTCAAACTTGGCGATGTCGGCAAACAGGTCGATAGCCATGTCGGGATTGACGCCGGGGACAGTCTTGAGGGCACGGGTTTTTTCGATGAGGTTCATCGGGGATTCCTCTTATGGGCGGTCGGACGGTGGATCTGGGGAGCAGCCGGTTCAGCGGGTCAGATCGTCGACGAGGTACTGGAGTTCGGCGTCGATAGAGATGTCGGGACTCGTTGATACATGGGTCGTGTCACGGGTCGAGCCACGGGTGAGATCGAGGTCAGCCACCGTGCCGATGACCAGGACGGCGGGGGCGGCCACTGACAAGTGCAGGTCGGGATCGGTGAAGTCGGCAAGGCGGGCCCGCAGGGTGCGTTGGGCCGCTGTGGTTGCCGACTGGATGGCAGCCACCGGGGTGGCGGGATCCATGCCGGCATCCAGCAGGCGTTTGGCGATGGCCGCGGCCCGCGACGCTCCCATGAGGACGACCAACGTGGTGCCCAGGCGAGCCAGAGCTGCCCAGTCGAGGTGGTGGTCGGCGGTCGGGTCCTCGTGGCCGGTGACCACAGTAAAGCCACTGGCGTGGCCTCGCATGGTGACCGGGATGCCAGCAGCGGCTGGTCCGGCGATAGCCGAGGTGATGCCGGGCACGATCTCGACGTCGACGCCAGCGGCACGCAGGGCTTCGGCCTCCTCTCCGCCCCGTCCGAACAGAAACGGGTCGCCGCCCTTGAGTCGAACGACGGTGTCAGCCCGCGCGGACACGCGCATGAGAACGCGATGGATGTCCACCTGGGCGTTGGGTGGTCCACCAGGCCGCTTGCCGACGTCGATCCGCTCGGCCCAGGGGGCGATGAGGCCCATGATGCGGGGGTCGACGAGGCGATCATGGACGACCACGTCTGCGATGTCGAGAAGGCGGCGGGCCCGCACGGTTAGGAGTTCGGGGTCGCCAGGGCCGGCGCCCACCAGATGGACGGTCATGCGGTGGACCCCGTTAGGCCGAGGGCCGACCGGAGGTATTGGCGGGCGCCTTCGAGGTCTCCGGACCGGACGAGGTCCACCAGGGCGTCGTCCAGGGCGTTGGCCCAGTCGGGGGACTCCGAGGTACCGGTAACTGACCGCAACTCGGACCGGACCTCGGCAGCCAGGGATACGACAGTGGCGTGTTCGGGACCGACGGTCTCGTCGATGGCGCGGCGCAGCCATGCGGCTACGGCTGGGCTGCGGCCGTTGGTAGACACCGTCACCTGGAGGTCGTCCAGAGTGGTCACCGCGGGGAGGGTGAACGAGCAGTGCTCAGGATCGTCCGCGCTATTAAGCCACACGTCGGCAGCCTCAGCGTCCCAGAAGACCTGGCCATCGACCGCCGGGTCCCCGGTGGCCGTGACTGCCAACCGGTACGAGGCCACCTCGCCGCGGCGGTAGGGGCGTTGGTGCCACCGTACTAGGTGGTTATCGGCGATCTCTTGGAGGGCG
>JAKURV010000045.1 GCA_022452035.1 Acidimicrobiales bacterium
GTGCCAGGTCGTCCAGGTCTGTGTAGACACGAGGCTCCTCATATAGATAGGCATAGTCGGCTGTCATCAGGAGAGGGTCACCGCCACCGACTAGCCACACGTCGCCGTCCACCACGCCGTCCAGCGGGGCCAACTCGGCAAGCACTGTTGTCGTCAGTACGGCATCCGGGCCAAGGTGGCGGCGCGCCGCCATGCCGGTGAGGAGTTTCTGTGCACTAGCTGGGGTCATGGGAAGGCCTGGGTCCACAGAGAACAGAGACCGTCCGTGTTCGGACACCTCCACACACGTAGATGGAGGAAGTAGCGCCGCCGAGCCGGCCAGAGCGGTCTGGAGGTTCCGTTCGGCGGTCGGTGCCTGCAGGAACTGCGGAACCCGACGTACAGAGAACAGTGGAGTGGCCACCCTTGCCGGAACAGGGGCCAAGCCGGGCCCGTCACCGGCGGCCTGGCGGTCGGTCCGCTGTGCCTGAACCCCGGTCATGACCGCCACCGTGAATAGGAGTAGCGGGAGGACCAGGCGCCTGTTCACGGGGCGCCATGCTACGGGTCGCGCGCTCTCGTCTAGGTTCGCTACATGCAGATCCTCGCCGCCCTCTTTTTTGAGGGACTGGACCTCCGCCAGTTGCCCGGCGGAGCCACCCACATCGACCTGACCGGCATCCAGTTCAGTGCTCCGGCTCCCGGTCCGCTGCCCGTGACGTGTTCCCCCCACCTAATCGTGGTGGTCCGCTGCCCTAACGAACATTCCGGGCAAGCCGTTCTGGAGGTGGTCTTTACGAGGGAGGGTGAGCAGTTGGCCCGTAACGTCCAGCCGCTGACCGTGGAACCCGGGCGATTCGGCTACCGCCTGGTCCGGGCCGAGTTGGAGTTCGAGGACTTCGGTATGGTCGAGGCGGCCTGTCGAATCGACCAAGGCCCAACCACCGTCGTGCCCTACACCCTTCTCCCCCCGGCACCCGATGCCCCCTGATCGGGTGCGCTACGCGGCCGCCCTCTCAGAGCACCCCGATCCCGGCGTGGCCATCGGCGAGGTAGTCGGCCAAGTCCTAGATCGGCTGGGCCCCTCCCCCGACCTGGCTGTCCTGTTCACCACGGGGAACCACGCTGCGACCGCCCCCCGGCTGGCCCGAGTAGTTCGACAGACCCTGGCACCGGAGCACCTGGTCGGTGGTACAGCGGTGGCCGTACTCGCCCACCGCCAGGAGGTCGAGGAGTCTCCCGGCCTCGCCCTGTGGGCGGGACGTACCGGGCCAGTGACCACTGTCCGATACGAGGGACCTCACCCAGAGGTGTCCGTGCCGGACGGAAGCACCATCGTGCTGGTGGCCGACCCGTTCACACTGGACGCGGCCGAAATGGCCGCCGCGGTGGGTCCGGATGTGACCATGGTCGGAGGCCTGGCCTCAGCTGGGAACCGGCCCGGCGAAAACCGTCTACTGCTGGACGACGAAGCGTTCACCGATGGCGGAGTCGCCGTAGTCCTTCCACCGGGGCTCGGCACCCGGGCCGTGGTGGCCCCGGGTTGCCGTCCGGTTGGCGACCCCTACGTGGTGACCGGAAGCGACGGGAACCTCCTACTCTCCCTGGGCGGTCGACCCGCTCTGGAGCGCCTCCGGGAGGTCCTCGACGCCGCCGATGATCAGACCCGGGATCGACTCCGTCGGGGGCTCCACGTGGGCCTAGTCATCGACGAGCACAGGGAGGCCTACGAAAGCGGCGACTTTCTCGTACGGGCGGTCCTAGGGGCCGACCGATCCTCGGGTGCGGTGGCCATCGGGGACCGGGCCGCGATCGGGACAACCGTCCAGTTCCAGGTCCGCGACGCCGATGCCGCCACAGCCGACCTTCGGGGACGGCTCCGCGGTCTCCAGGCCAGCGGAGCGTTGGTCTTCACCTGCAACGGGCGGGGCAGCCACCTGTTCGGCAGCCCCGGCCACGACGCTCGGCACTTTACGGACGGCCTTGGAACCACCGCCGTGGCGGGCATGTTCTGTGCGGGCGAGATCGGCCCGGTGGGGCCAGGCCACCACCTCCACGGCTTTACCGCCTCGGCTCTCCTGTTCGATGCGATCACCTCCGCTCCGACCGCCTGACCGGCGCCGGAATGGTCGCCGAGGCGCTGGAGGGTCGCGGATAGTGTGCCGTCGGTACAGGCGAGCAGGGGCCGACGCGGCATTGGCTGAGGTGGGATCATGACGGACGCCAGGCTCGCCGGAACGGACGCCGACGGCGCGCTCGAGTCTCTCGCCATCGACGTGGTCCGGGGCTTGGCCATGGACGCACCCCACGCCGCTCGGTCGGGCCATCAGGGCACCGCCATGGCCCTGGCCCCTCTGGCCCACGTTCTTTGGACGCGGATCCTGAACTACGACGCCCAAGATCCCGCCTGGCCGGACCGAGATCGGTTCATTCTCTCGGCCGGCCACGCCTCAATCCTCCTGTACTCGATGCTCCACCTAACCGGCCACGGCTTGTCTCTGAACGACCTCCGCGACTTCCGCCAGTGGGGCTCTGCCACCCCCGGCCATCCCGAGGTCGGCTGCACCGCCGGTGTCGAGGTCACCACCGGGCCCCTCGGCCAGGGACTCGCAAACGCGGTGGGCATGGCTATCGCCGAGCGCAACCTGCGAGCCAGATTCAGTCCCGACCTCTGCGACCATCGAACCTTCGTAGTGTGTGGTGACGGCGACCTGGCCGAGGGCATCAGCCATGAGGCCTCCTCCCTGGCCGGTCACCAGGGCCTGGGCCGGCTGGTCGCCATCTACGACGACAACCACGTGACGATCGACGGCCCCACCGAGTTGGCTCTATCGGACGACGCGGCGGACCGATTTCGCGCCTATGGCTGGCACGTGCTGGACCTCGGTGAGGCGGCTGAGGATCTTGACGCCATCGAGAACGCCTTGCGCGAGGCCATGGCCGTCGAGGAACGCCCTTCCCTGGTGATCCTCCGGAGCCATATCGGCCATCCCTCGCCCGATGTCGACTCGTCGGCGGTCCACGGCTACTCCCTGACCGACGACGGGATCACTGCGACGAAGGCCCGGATGGGCCTGCCCGGGGCCGAGGCGTTCTGGGTCCCCGACGACGTCTTGGCCCTATACCGCCAGGCTGGCCGACGCGGTGCTGATACGCGGGCGGACTGGGAGCAACGCCTAGAGCAGTTCACCGGTGACCGTGCAGCGTGGGACGCCGCTCAGGGCGGTCGGGGCGTCGCCGGCTGGGCCGACGTCCTCCCGTCATGGGAAGCCGGAGCGGCCGTAGCCACCCGAAAGGCCGGAAACGCCTGCATCCAGGCTCTGCTCGACGTCGTCCCAGGGCTGATGGGCGGCGGAGCCGACCTCACCGGCAACACGGGCACCACCATCCTTGGCCATGGTGTCCAGGGCCCCGACTGTCCCGAGGGACGCCAGCTGTTCTTCGGCGTCCGGGAGCACGCCATGGGGGCCATCTGCAACGGCCTGGCCCTCCACGGTGGGATGCTCCCCGTCAATGGGACCTTCCTGGTGTTCAGCGACTACATGCGAGGAGCCGTCCGCCTGGCTGCCCTCAGCGGAGCCCGGACGGTCTTTGTCTGGAGCCATGACTCGGTGGGCGTCGGCGAGGACGGCCCCACCCATCAACCGGTAGAGCACGCTGCTGCCCTGCGGGCTATCCCCGACCTTCCCGTATTCCGCCCGGCTGACGCCAACGAGACCGTCGGGGTCTGGCGCCACATCGTCGAGGCCGACGGCCCTACCGCCCTTTTGCTGACCCGGCAGGACGTACCGGTGCTTTCGGGCACCGACGACCACCGGGCGGTGGCCCGCGGTGGCTACGCGCTAGCCGAACCGGACTCCGATCCCGACGTGATCCTGATCGGGACGGGCAGCGAGGTGGCTGTAGCGCTAGACGCCGCGGCCACTCTGACGGCCGCCGGTCGCTCTGTGCGTGTGGTCTCCATGCCCTGCACCGAGCTCTTCGCCGCTCAGGACGACGCCTACCGGAACGCGGTTCTGCCACCCGGGGTTCCCACAGTCTCCGTCGAAGCCGGAGTGACGTTCGGCTGGGAACGCTGGGCCGACCGCTCCGTGGGAATCGACCGGTTTGGCGCCTCAGCACCGGGCGCGCGTGTCATGGCCGAGTTGGGTATTACCGCCACCGCCGTAGTCGATGCCGCAGAATCCCTTCTGACCGCCTGAAACGCGGAGGCTCCTCATGAACCGTCTGCACGAGCTGTTCGCCCGCGAGGGACAGAGTCCGTGGTTGGACAACTTGAAGCGCAGCTGGATTGCCTCCGGTGAGCTTGAACGATGGGTCGAGCGGGGCGCTCGAGGCATCACCTCCAACCCGTCCATCTTCCAGAAGGCGATGACCGGGACCGACGCCTACGACGACCAACTCCGGGCCCTGGCCGGATCGGGAGCCTCCGTGGAGGAGATCTACTGGGAACTCGTGGTGCGCGACATCCTTGATGCCCTCGAGGTGCTCCGTCCTGTCCACGAGGCGTCTGAAGGCCTCGACGGGTACGTCTCGGTCGAGGTCGATCCACGTCTTGCGCCCGACACCACAGGCACGATCCAGGCGGCTCGCGAACTTCACACCCGGATAAACCGGCCAAACCTGTACGTGAAGATCCCGGCCACCGCCGAGGGAATCCCGGCCATCCGCCAGATGATCTCCGAAGGTCGGAGTGTCAACGTCACCCTCATCTTCTCCTTAGACCGCTACCGAGAGGTCATGGAGGCCTACTTCTCCGGCCTGGAGGCCTGTCCGGGTGACCTCTCGGGAGTGTCGTCGGTGGCCTCGTTCTTCATCAGTCGAACCGACAGCGAGGTGGATCGCCGACTCAACGCCCTTGGAACCCCCGAGGCCCTGGCCCTGCGGGGCCGGACGGCCGTCGCGCAGGGACAGGTGGCCTACGACATGTTCCAAGGGGAGTTCAGCGGCCCCCGATGGGCTGCCCTCGTCGATCGCGGAGCCCAGGTCCAGCGACCTCTCTGGGCATCCACCTCGACCAAGAACCCGGCCTACCCCGACACTCTCTACGTGGACAACCTCATCGGACCCGACACAGTCAACACCCTGCCCGACGCCACCCTTGAGGCATTCGCCGACCATGGGACGGTGGCCCGGACCGTGGACGCCGATCCGGCAGCCGCACACGATCTCCTCCGGGCGGTGGACGGTGCCGGCGTTGACCTGGTCGACGTCTCCCGGGTTCTGGAGGAGGAAGGGGTGGCAGCCTTCGTCGCCTCGTTCGATGATCTGCTCGCCGACCTGACCGCCAAGGTTCGTTCCTTCTAGTCCGGTTCGTACCCCAGGAGTAGGTTTCGAAACGCAACGGACTGCTACAGTCCGGCGATGTCTGACACCCCACCGACTGAGGGATGTTCCATCGCCGCCACGCTGGCCGCTGTCGGGGACCGCTGGACGCTCCTGATCCTGCGAGACCTCTTCCGTGGGGTCCGACGGTTCGAGCGCCTCCACCGCGATCTGGGCATTGCCCGGAACCTGCTCACCGATCGGCTGCAGAAGCTCATCGACATGGGCATCGTTCACCGGGTGCCGTACCAGGACCGGCCCGTCCGCAACGAATACCGGTTAACGGCCAAGGGGGTCGACCTCTCCCCCGCCCTGGTGGCTCTCATGGGTTGGGGAGACCGCTGGTACGCGGCCGACGGCCCGCCCACGGTGCTGGTCCACGACGCATGCGGCACCCCGTTGGACCAGGCCGTGTCCTGTCCCCACTGCCACGAGGCGGTCGGCCCCACCCACATCCGGAGTCGACCCGGCCCCGGCAGCACCGTCGGAGCTCTCCTGTGACCCCGGCCGATCTCAAGAGCGACGCGTTGTTAGAAGCCGCCAGGGCCATCCGGGACACCCACCACGGCACTCGGATCACCTACAGCCCGAAGGTCTTCATTCCTCTGACCATGCTGTGCCGAGACCGGTGCGGATACTGCACCTTCGCCCAGCCTCCGGCCCGCCTCCAGACGCCCTACCTCAGCCCTGACGAGGTCCTGGCCATCGCCCACCGGGGCGCCTCAGCCGGATGTCACGAAGCGTTGTTTACACTCGGCGAGCGCCCCGAGCTCCGGTACCCGGTCGCCGCCGACTGGCTGTCCCGCCACGGACACGGATCCACGCTGGAGTACCTGGAGGCTATGGCCGACCTAGTCCTGGCTGAGACTGGACTGCTCCCACACGCCAACGCCGGCGCGCTCCATTTCGAAGAACTAGCTGCCCTCCGGCGGGTCTCACCATCCCAAGGGATGATGGTAGAGAACCTCGTCGAGGACCTGGACTGCCACCGTGGTGCACCGGACAAACTGCCGGCCCGCCGGCTGGCCACCCTGGAGGCGGCGGGACAACTCTCCATCCCATTCACCACCGGGATTCTGATCGGAATTGGCGAGGACCGGGACGATCGGATCGCCGCCCTAGAGGCCATCGCTGCGTCGCATAGACGACACGGGCACATCCAGGAGGTCATAGTCCAAAACTTCCTCCCGAAGCCCGGTACCGCCATGCACGCCTCTCCGGCCTGTCCGACCGACCAGTACCTGGATGCCGTGGCGCTAGCCCGTTTGATCCTCCCTCCAGAGATCCACCTTCAGGCTCCGCCTAACCTGTCGGACGACTTCGGCATGCTGCTCGATGCGGGGATCGACGACTGGGGGGGCGTCTCGCCCGTCACCGCCGACCACGTGAATCCTGAGCGACCCTGGCCACACCTGGATCGGCTCCGTGCGGCCACCGAGCAACGGGGCTTCGCTCTGGCCCCCCGCCTCACCGTCTACCCGGAGTACGTCCAGGACCCCGACCGCTGGCTTCACCCAGACATCCATTTCCCAGTCGCTGACCGTAGCGACGCCGAAGGGCTGGGCCGCGACGATCCCGGGTCGCTCTTCCCGGAGGCCATCGAGGAGATCATTGCCGCCGACGGTGCAGAGGTCCGTCAGGTCGGGCACCGATCCACGGCGTGGTATTCCGGGGTGCCGGTCTCCCCCACCATCCTTGTCCCAGCGAGAAGCGCGGCCCGGGGTCGGATCCGCGAAGTCCTCGACGGAGTCCTGGCCGGGGAACAGGCCGGACACCACGAGTTGCTAGCCCTCTTCCGGGCCCGCGGGCCCGAGGTAGCCGCCGTTGCCGAAGTAGCCGACGAGCTTCGCCGTCGGACCGTCGGAGACCAGGTCACCTGGGTGGCCAACCGGAATATCAACTACACAAATGTATGCACATACAAGTGTCGGTTCTGCGGCTTCTCCAAGGGGCCCCTGTCTCTCAACCTCCGGGGCACCCCCTACCTCCTGACCCTGGACGAGATTGCCGGACGGGCCGCTGACGCTGCTCGTATGGGTGCCACCGAGGTGTGCCTGCAGGGCGGAATCCACCCCGACTTTGACGGCAATTACTACATCGACGTCACCCGGGCCGTACGTGACGCCGTACCCGACATCCACGTCCACGGCTTCACCGCCCTGGAGGTAACCGAGGGTGCCCGCCGCCTCGGCGAGCCTCTAGCCGACTACCTGCGGCGGGCGAAGGACGCTGGTCTCCGTTCACTTCCCGGGACGGCGGCCGAAATCCTCGACGACGAGATCCGCCAGGTTCTATGTCCAGACAAGATCACCACCGACGAGTGGCTAGAGGCCCACCGCACCGCCCACGCACTCGGTATCCGCTCCAACGTCACCATCATGTTCGGATCCGTGGAACATCCCGAGCACTGGGTCCGCCACCTGCTCCGGTGCCGCGACCTCCAGGAGGAAACCGGCGGTTTTACCGAGTTCGTCGGCCTGCCGTTTGTCCACATGGCCTCACCGATCTACCTGCAGCGCCGCTCCCGCCGAGGTCCGACATTCCGGGAGACCCTCCTCATGCATGCCGTGGCCCGAATCGCCTATCACGGGCTCATCGACAATGTGCAGGCTTCCTGGGTCAAGATTGGCTTCGACGGGGTGCGCCAGCTACTGCGTTCGGGGGTCAATGACTTGGGTGGAACCCTGATGGACGAGAACATCTCCCGGGCCGCAGGGGCAGAACACGGTCAGCTGGTAACCCGCGACGATCTGGAAGAACTCGTGGCACCCCTTGGACGAACCCTCGTCCAGAGGACCACTCTCTACGGCCCGGTCGAGCGGGGTCACCGCCTCGAGGTCACCCGCCGGCACGACGGACGCGCCCTCCTCCCCGTGGTCGGCGCCTGAGGACTTCGACCCCCTGCGGGCTACTGGTTGTCGTCCGGCTCCGCTAGGAGATATGCGGCTTTCTCAACCGCCCTGCGGGCCCGGGTCAAGCGCCGCTCGTCTACCGGCAACTCGTCTCCACCAACATCGATCGACTCCCGTAGTCGCTGGATGGCCAAATCAGCCAGTTCTTCGGCGATGGCCTCCAACCGGGACCGGATCTCGTCGAACTCACCCGCCATCGCCCACCGACTCTCCGATCCCGACCTCGGCAGGATCTTCCCTGAGGGCCTCGGACAAGAGTTCCATAGGGTGGCGAACGTCCACGCCCGCTG
>JAKURV010000046.1 GCA_022452035.1 Acidimicrobiales bacterium
TTGCCGATCGCGGTCGTCTCCTGGACCATACCCTCGAAGTCTGTGAGGTACTGTGGGGCGGAACTCGGGTGTCCTATGAGAGCCCGGAGCTCGGGTTCGAAGGGGTTTATTCCATGCCCGGGCCGGTGGAGGCGGCCGGCATCCCGGTCTGGGTGAGCGGGACAGCTAACCGTCGAACAGCGAGGCGCTTGGCCCGCTTCGGAACCGGCTGGATCCCGTGGGGTGATGACCGGTCCGACCCGGTCGCCGGCTTGGCCAGGATGTGCGCCCTGTTCGATGAGTTGGGCCTTGGTGAGGGCCCTGCCGAGGTCCAGGGCTCGGTACCGACGGTCCGGGAGCCGGATGGAACCTTCGACCTTTCGGCGACCATGGCCGGGGTTCCCGACCTGGTGGCTGCGGGAGTGACCGACTGTCGCCTGACGCTGCGCCTGCCCGACGGCCTTGAGGAGGCCACTGATCTGCTGGGGTGTGCCGTCGGTGCCTTCCGGTCAGCTGTCGGTCGACGGTGAAGCTCGGTTTCTTTGGCGTTAACGCCGGCGTGGTCTCCGATCCGGAGGCCATGGTCGCTGTGGCGATCACCGCTGAGGCGGCCGGCTGGGAGTCGGTCTGGACTGGTGAGCACCTGGTGGCCTCTAGCCCTCGCCGACCACCGTCACCGGTGCCGCCCGACACCCACTTCGTGGATCAGGTGGCCTCTCTGGCCTTTTTGGCCGCCCACACCCGGACACTCCGGCTCGGGACCGGCATTGTGATCCTCCCGCAGCGCAACCCGGTGGTCCTGGCCAAGGAATTGGCCTCTGTGGATGTCCTGTCCGGGGGGCGTCTGGAGGCCGGGTTCGGCGTGGGCTATGTGCCGGACGAGTTCGACGCTGTAGGTGTGCCGTTCTCCGAGCGGGGTGTCCGAACCACCGAATACATCGACGCCCTGCGAGCTCTCTGGCGCGGCGACCTGTCGTTCTCTGGGCGCTTCACCTCGTGGGATGGTGTGGAGGCTCACCCTCGCCCCGTATCTCCATCGGGTCCGCCAATCCACGTCGGCGGCAACTCGCCTGCCACATATCGAAGGGCTGTGCTCCAGGCTGATGGCTGGTACGGCTTCGCGACAACTCTGGCCTCCACTGCCAACGCTCTGGAGGCCATCCGACAGAACCTCGAGGCGCTGGGCCGGCCTGCTGACCGGGCCAGGATCCAGATGAGTGTCACCCCGTCCGAACCGGTGAACCGAGACCTAGTCCGTCGCTACGAGGACCTGGGCGTCGATCGCCTGATCTTGGTGCGCGACTTCCGGGACACGGCCGGGGGGCCCCACCCGGAGCGGGCGACTGCCGTTCTGTCCTTTCTCGCCGACACCCCCACCACTCTCGGCCTCGACTAACTAGGTGGCTACTAGCTCCGTTTCCCACCACTGCCTGGGTCAGACATCACTAAGACCAAGGCCGGGGTTCAGGCGAACGCCTAGCCCACAGTTCCGCCTGGCTGGCCCAGCCGGTCTGCCTCAGCGCCGACGGTCGTGGACTCACCGTGTCCGGTGTGAACCTCAGTGGCCGAGTCCAGCACGAAAAGCCGAGACCGGATGCTGTCAACCAGGATCCCCCGGTCGGAGAACGACCGCCCGGTTGCTCCGGGGCCACCGTTGAACAGGGTGTCGCCGGAGAACACCACGCCGAGAGTCGGCACGTGGATGCAGCACCCGCCAGGCGAATGGCCTGGGGTATGGAAGATGGTCAGTTCGTCCCCGGCCACACCAATCGACAGGCCGTCCTGGAGAGGGTCATCGATCCGACGGTCGGGGTGCACCACGTCCCACAGCATCCCGTCGTCGGGGTGCAACCAGATCGGGGCGTCAACGGCGTCGGCCAACTCCACAGCGGCGTTGATGTGGTCGTTGTGACCGTGGGTGCACAGCACCCCGAGAGTCCGACGACCGGCTACCGCTTCGGCGATCGGCTGGTGGTCATGGGCAGCGTCTATGACCACCACCTCGGAGTCGTCGCCCACCAACCAGACGTTGTTGTCGACTTCAAAGTCCTCGCCGTCCAGCGAGAAGATCCCACTGGTCACCACCCGCTGGATCCGAAGCCCCACCTCGCAGCCCCTACAGCACGACCACGGAGCGCAAGACCTCGCCACGTTCCATGGCGTGGAAGGCCTCCTCGACCTCGTCGAGGGCAATGGTCTCGGAAACAAACCGGTCCAGATCCAGCCGGCCCTGTAGGTACAGGTCGATAAGCATCGGAAAGTCCCGGCTGGGCAGGCAGTCGCCGTACCACGACGACTTGAGCGTGCCGCCACGACCGAACACCTCGATCATCGGCAACTCGACCTTCATTTCCGGGTTGGGCACCCCGACCAGGACTACCGTTCCGGCCAGGTCGCGGGAGTAGAAAGCCTGCTCGTAGGTAGCAGGGAGGCCGACTGCCTCGATGGCCACATCCACACCGTTGCCCCCGGTTAGACCACGTATGGCTTCGATCGGATCCTCGTTGGTGGAGTTCACCGTGTGAGTGGCCCCGAAATTGCGGGCGATGTCCAGTTTCCGATCGTCAATGTCTACAGCGATGATCGTGTGCGCTCCGGCTAGGCGGGAACCGGCGATGGCCGCGTCGCCTACACCTCCGCAGCCGAACACGGCGACTGAGTCGCCACGGCCCACGCCCCCGGTGTTCATGGCCGCGCCCAGCCCGGCCATGACACCGCAGCCGATCAGTCCAGCCACCTCGGGAGGCGCCGCGGGATCGACCTTGGTGGCTTGGCCCGCGGCCACCAGGGTCTTTTCGGCAAAGGCTCCGATACCCAACGCCGGGGAGAGTTCCACTCCGCCCAGGGTCATCTTCTGCGTGGCGTTGTGAGTGGCGAAGCAGTACCAGGGTCGTCCCCGCAGGCAGGAGCGGCACTGCCCGCAAACGGCCCGCCAGTTCAGGACCACAAAGTCGCCGACGGCCACGTTGGTCACGCCGTCACCGACCTCTTCGACGATCCCGGCCGCCTCGTGACCGAGGAGGAACGGGAAGTCGTCGTTGATGGCGCCCTCCCGGTAGTGCAGGTCGGTGTGGCAGACCCCACAGGCCTGCACGGTCACCAGGACCTCCCCCGGTCCGGGATCGGGGACCTCGATGATCTCCACGGTGACCGGTTCCCCCTTAGCGCGGGCCACCACGGCTCGGACGCTGTGCGGCATGACTTCCCTCTGTGTTGGCCGGACGGCCCGAATCCGGACCGAGAACGACCGGAAACTAACAGGCTGCCGTTCAGCTCTCTTCGAACCGAGACCGGTCAGCGATCCCGATGGCGGTCGGCCAGGACAGCGGCCAGCCCCGTGAAGCCAGCCAGGACGAGCAGGAACGCCACTGCGCTGGTCTGCACCACCCCGGTGGCCGCTGCGACGACGCCTAGTACCACGATGATCAGCGGGACGCGTGGCACGGCTCGCACCGGGCCATCATGGCAGGCGGCGGTCCCGCGCCGTACCGTTCCCAGTGGGCGTCGAGCAAGGGGGTCTTGGTGTGAGGGTGGCCATCACCGGGGCCTCAGGCTTTGTCGGCTCGCACTGCTTGGCCGCCGCCGTAGCGGCCGGACACGAGGTCCGGGCCGTGGTCCGGAACCCGGCTAAGGCACGGGCGGCGGCCATCCTCCACGGCCTGGATCCCGACAGCATCGATATAGCACTGGCTGACCTCACCGATCACGATGCCCTTCGGGCCTCCCTGGCGGGGGTAGACGCTCTCATCCACGCAGGCGCCGTGTTCAGCTTGGGTCCTCGAGACGCCCGCCGGATGCGGGCCGTGAATCCAACCTCTACCCGGATATTGCTGGATGAGGCAGCCGAGCGGGGCCTAAACCGGGTGGTACACGTGTCGTCAATGGGCGTATACGGAGCCAGCCGGACCCGTGTGGACCCCACCACACCGACCGGCCCGGAGTGCGGCGCCTACACAGGAAGCAAGATCGAAGCCGACGCGGTTGCCGTAGCCCACCAAGAGGCCGGCCAACCGGTGGTCATCGTCTGCCCGGGCGGCATCATCGGACCCCGGGATCCCAGCCCCGAACTCAGCGACTCCATGGCCCCCGTTCTGGACGGCCTTCGCCGATCGGTGGTTCCTCTGCCGAAGGGCGCGTGCTTCGGAATGGTCGACGTTCGCGACGTGGCCGCTGTGTGCGTGGGGTCGCTGACTACGGGCTCGGCTCAGGCACGGCACCTGGTGGCCGGCCACCTCGTAGGACCGGCCGACCTGCTCCGGTTGTCGGCGCACTTGACCGGTCGTCCAGTACGCATCGTGGGCTTTCCGGCCCCACTGCTAACCGCAGTTGGTTTGCTGTGCGATCTGGTGGGTCGGGCCACGGCCAACAAAATGCCTCTCGACGTGGAGGTCGCCCGAATGACGGCGGCCAACATGCGAGCCGGCGGCCTGCAGGAGGTTGACCAGGCGAGTGCCGCCGATGCTTTCGGGTTCCCCACCATCCCGCTGGAGACCACGGTGGCCGAGACGGTGACATGGCTTCACAGCGCCGGGTACCTGTCCGACGAGCAGGCGGGCAACCTGGCCGGCTGAAACCCGCCGAATACGGGTCAGGTCGACTCGGTCAGGCCTTTGGTACGCCCAAATGCCCCAGAGCCTCCACCGCCCCCTCCGGGCCGTCGACGCTTACCCAAAACCGTCGACCACCAGTCAACTCCAGGTGGAGGCCGTCGCCGCTCCGGATTACGGCCCGGGCCATCCGGAAGAACCGCAGACTGCCCCTGTAGCCGAGGCCTTGGGTCTGCCACCTGGTCATCCGTTCGGCCCTCGCCCCTTCGATCCCCTCCAATCGGAACCGTTGGACTGGCCGGCCTCCAAAGCCGTAGGAGACCTGCACCCCGGCCTCGGCCACCACCACATCAATCCGCCGGAAGATTAAGGAGGTGAAGGCGACCAAGCCGCCAGAGATCAGGGCCGGCCAGGCCACCGGAATCAGGGTCACCAGAACAGCCAGCAAAAACACCAAAGACACAGCTAGCCGGGTCGGCCACCGTGCCGTGGCCGACCCCTCCCAAAGGATCGGGACGTTACCGGCGGGGGTCACCCGGGCCAGGCATCACGCAACCGTCGCCAGGACTCGTCCAGGGCAATGGGCAACACCCGGAGGTTGGCCGTCGCCGTGGTGAAGTTCGTATCGCCTACCCAGCGGGGCACCACGTGAACGTGGAGGTGGTCGGGTACGCCGGCACCAGCCGCCGGGCCCAGGTTCAGGCCTACGTTCACGCCTCCCGTCGAAAATGCTGACTCCACAGCGGCAACCGCGTCACGGACCATCACCCACAACCCGTCATGCTCCTCGTCAGTCAGACCGTTCAGGGTGGCCACAGCCCGGCGGGGCAACACCATGAGATGTCCGCTGGTGTACGGGTATGCGTTCAGGAGGGCAAAGCAGGTCGCTCCGCGGTGAATGACGTAAGTCTCGGCATCGTCGAGCCCGGACTGTTCGATGACCTCAAAGAGGGTCCTGCCGTCCTGGCCGTCGGCTGGGGTAGCGGCGTCCGGATCGGACACGTAGGCGTATCGCCAGCCGGCCCACAGGCGCTCGATGTCGTTCAGAGCCTCGCCTCCACGTTGGCCGACAGCCGTTCCAGGAACTCGTCGAGGGGCAGGTCTCGTTCCGGGGCCTCAGCACCCCGGGCGTTGTCGCCCACCGTGCCGTTGGCCGCATCGTCGTCACCCACCACCAGTACGTGAGGCACCTTGGCCACCTTGCCGGCCCGCACCCGCTTTCCCAGAGGCTCGTCAGCCGGGTCCACGGTGGCCCGGAACTGGGCGGCCACCAAATGGTCCCGGACCGACTCGGCGTAGGCCTGGTGCTCGTCGGCCACCGGCAGCACCCGAACCTGCTCGGGAGCCAGCCATAGCGGGAACGCCCCGGCGTAGTGTTCGATCAGCACGCCGAAGAACCGCTCGATGGACCCCATCAACGCCCGGTGGATCATCACCGGCCGGTGGCGACCGCCGTCGGCGCCCACGTACTCCAGCTTGAAGCGTTCCGGCAGGTTGAAGTCCAGCTGGATGGTGGAGAGTTGCCACGGTCGGCCGATGGCGTCGGTGACGTCGACGTCGATCTTCGGCCCGTAGAAGGCTCCACCGCCCTCGTCCACGACGTAGTCCAGCCCCGCTGACTCAAGCGCCGACCGGAGGCCGTCGATGGCCATGTCCCACAGGGCGTCCTCGCCCACCGACTTCTCGAACGGCCGAGTGGACAGCTTGGCTTGGAAGTCCTCGAACCCGAATGCCCGCAGCACCGAGAGCGTGAAGTCCAGCAGGGAGGCCAACTCGTCGAGTACCTGGTCGGGAGTACAGAAAATGTGGCTGTCGTCCTGCGTGAATCCCCGGCTGCGGAGCAGGCCGTGGATAGCCCCGGACAACTCGTAGCGGTAGACGGCACCCAGTTCGAAGAATCGGCGTGGAAGGTCCCGGTAGCTCCGCTGCCCGCTCTGGAAGATGGCCACGTGGAACGGGCAGTTCATGGGCTTCGGGTAGTAGGTCGCCCCGTCCACCTCCATCGGCGGATACATCCCGTCGGCGTAGAAGTCGAGGTGTCCGCTCGTCTCCCACAGAATCGACTTGGCGATGTGGGGGCTGTAGACGAAGTCGTACCCACCAGCCTCGTGACGGGCCCGGCTGTAGTCCTCAATCAGTTTGCGGACCAGGGCTCCCTTGGGATGCCATACAGCCAGGCCCGGGCCGAGCGCCTCGGGCCACGACACAAGGTCCAACTCGGTGGCCAGGCGACGGTGGTCCCGCTTTTCGGCCTCGGCCAGGCGGTGCAGGTGACCTTTCAGGGCCTTCTTGTCGGCCCACGCTGTGCCGTAGATCCGCTGGAGCATGGGCTGCCTCTCATCACCCCGCCAGTAGGCACCAGCCACCTTCTGGAGGGCGAAGTGGCCGAGACGCCCTGTGGTGGGCACGTGCGGGCCGGTACACAGGTCGATGAACCCGTCTCCGTTGCGGTAGTAGGTGACAGTTCCATCGGCGGCAGCCTCGCCGGCCAACTCGGTGTCAGCATTCCCGCTGGTGACCTGTTCGATGATCTCACGCTTGAACCGATGGTTGGCAAAAAGTTCGAGCGCATCATCGGCCCCGGCCTCGCAGCGCTCGAAGGCCTGGTCGGCATCGACGATCAAGCGCATCCGGGTCTCGATGGCCTCCAGGTCGTCCTGACTGAATGTGACACCACCGGGTAGCTCGAAGTCGTAGTAGAAGCCGTGCTCGATGGGAGGACCGATGGCGTAGGTAGCGCCGGGCCAGAGCTCCAGCACGGCCTGAGCTAGGACGTGGGCCGTGGAATGCCGGAGGGTGTGGAGACCCTCGTCGCTGTCCGCCGTCACGATGGCCACCGTGGCCCCGTCGGGCAGGGGTCGGTCGAGGTCCCTGCTATCCCCATTGACGTTGGCGATGATGGCCGCCTTCGCCAGACCCGGACCGATGTCGGCAGCCAGATCGACCCCCGTCGCCCCCTTAGGAAGGGTGCGCGTCGAACCGTCGGGGA
Organism: Acidimicrobiales bacterium; assembly: GCA_022452035.1. Taxonomy (NCBI): domain Bacteria; kingdom Bacillati; phylum Actinomycetota; class Acidimicrobiia; order Acidimicrobiales; species Acidimicrobiales bacterium. The sequence goes on from JAKURV010000046.1 coordinate 7,516, forward strand.
GGGTGATGGTCAGATCGGACATGGTTATCCCGAGGCTAGCGACCCCGCCCCGCCCCCGGATCGACGGTTGACGGCCACCCAATCTCGCCGGTCGCCCCCACGGAAACCGGACCGGCCCTAGGATCGCCAACCGACCGGCCGGATCTACCGGCCGTGGCGACCAGACGAAAGGCGGTCCTGGCGTGGGGATCCTTGACGGCAAGCGGCTGCTCATCACCGGCGTGCTGACCGACGCCTCCTTGGCGTTTGCCGTGGCGCGCCTGGCCCAGGACGAGGGAGCAGAGATCGTGCTGACCGGGGCCGGCCGGGGTATGCGCCTCACCGAGCGGACGGCCCGCAAGTTACCCCGGGAGGCCGAGGTCCGGGAGTTCGACGTGACGTCCGCCGAACAGGCAGGCAACCTCCGTGAGTACCTCTCGTCGACCTGGGGTCGGGTGGATGGGGCTCTCCACGCCATCGGGTTCGCCCCCGAGATCTGCCTGGGCGAGGACTTCATGGCCGCCAAGTGGCCCGACGTGGCCGTGGCCATGGAGATCTCCGCCTACTCACTCAAGACAGTGGCCGAGATAGTGGCCCCGCTCATGACCAACGGAGGTTCGATCGTGGGCCTGGACTTCGACGCCCGGTTCGCCTGGCCCGCCTACAACTGGATGGGCGTGGCCAAGGCCGCCCTCGAGTCCACGTCCCGTTACCTG
>JAKURV010000047.1 GCA_022452035.1 Acidimicrobiales bacterium
CATTGCAACAACACCGGCGAGCATCACCGTCGAAGTGACCTCGTAGGAGCGCACCCGCTTTATTACGTCGGAGGCGAAGAAGTCACTCAATCCAATTGAAAAGGTCGAAAGTAGCGCGTAGATCAGCGACATAAGGCCGGAGTATGCATCGTGTTACGCCTTGCTGTGCCCTAAGTGGGGGCCAATGGGGGAGTTGGGCGACCGTCTCACGACGAGCAACGGTAGGTCGTGGACCTGGCGTCTGTGGCCGCTATCAAGTCCCTCTGACTCCACTGACTCGTGTGTCCGGCGCCTGTTGTAAACCTTCGAGAATGGTTATTGACGACGTGTTCAGGGTTCGAAGAGCCGAACAAGCGGACTATGTGGCTGCGACAGAAGTTCTCCTCCGCTCGCGCCATGCGTCAGTGCCGGCAATTCCACCTCTTGTACATCTTGACGAGGAAGCAAAGAAACACTTTGTCCAAACCGTCATGCCATCTACTGAGGTATGGGTAACCGAAACCGACGGTGCTATCTCCGGTGTACTGGTTCTAAACGGAAACTGGATCGAACAGTTGTACATCGACCCAACTCGGACCAATCACGGACTTGGCACCGCACTTATTGAACAGGCGAAAGTCGAACACCCGGAAGCCCTTGAACTCTGGACGTTCGAAAGCAACCGAGGGGCACAGCGCTTCTATGAACGACATGGCTTTCGGGCTGTCGGAAAAACTGGCGGTGACAACGAAGAGGGAGAGCCAGACATCCACTACCGGTGGGCGAGTGGAAATATGGCGTTCGATGACCGTGTTGATACACAGAGGCTGTCGACAGGCACACTGGGGCGGTGAGCCGAACAACCGTCGTGCACAACCAGGTCGACGAATACGACGTCTACATCGGACGCGCTGTACCTGAGCTCGGTATAGGTGACAGCAAATGGGGAAACCCATTCGTGATGGCTAATGAAAGCGACGCCGAACGCGAGCGCGCGATTAACGCCTACCGGGAATGGGTGGTCGCCCAGCCCGAGTTGCTGGGCTCGCTCGAAGAACTCCGGAGCAAAAGACTGGGTTGTTGGTGCGCGCCAAAGCCATGCCACGGCGACGTCTTGGTCGAACTCCTCGACCGGGCTTAGTTTTAAGGCTCTGCTTCGAAGCCCCACGCTGGCCTGAACTGGTCCAGGCCAGCTCTGTCGGATGATGCCCCTGCTGGTCCCAACTTGAGAGTCACCTAGCCTTCGACCATGACTCGCTTGATACTGCACGGCGGCCAGATTTTTGACGGAACATCGGACAAGACATCTACTGGCGACGTGCTGGTCGAGGACGGGCGCATTGTCGAGGTGGGTTCCGGACTAGACGGTGACGAAGCCGTCGACTGCTCAGGCCGACTGGTAACACCCGGCCTGTTCGACTGCCACGTCCACTTCATGGTCGATGGCGACTTCTCTGCCAAGACGCATGCAGAAACTCCCTTTTCCCTCAGCTTCTTCCAAGCCGCAGAAAGGATGAAAAGGACACTCGCAATCGGGATCACCAGCGTTCGTGAGGCGGGAGGGACTGACGCCGGCGTTAAAGCGGCACGCGAACGTGGCCTGATCCAGGGTCCTCGGATGCAAATCGCCCTAACGATGATCTCCCAGACCGGCGGACACGCCGACTCGTGGGAGATTTGCGGCGCGCACATGCCCGGGATGATGGACTCCCACCCAGGTCGCCCACACCCGATCGTCGACGGTCCCGAGGAGATGCGGAAGAAAGTCCGCGAACTAATTCGTGCCGGTGCCGACGTAATCAAGGTGGCGACGTCGGGCGGAGTCCTGTCGCCACTCTCGAATCCGAAACATGCACACTTGCGACCTGACGAGCTGGATGCGCTTGTCAGCGAGGCAACCGCCGCCGACCGGTTCGTCATGGCTCACGCCCAGGGCACTCAGGGAATCAAGAACGCCATTACGGCCGGTATCCGGTCAATAGAGCACGGGATCTACCTGGATGACGAGGCCATTGAGATGATGCTCGCTGCCGGGACATATCTCGTGCCGACTCTCATGGCACCGCTCGGGGTTATAGACCAGATCGAACGAGGGCTGGAACTACCCGAAAAGGTCGTCAGGATCGCCACCTCGGTAGCCGAGGCTCACCGAGATTCGGTAGAACGGGCAATCGCTGCTGGAGTAAAGGTGGCAATGGGTACAGACACAGGCGTGACTCCACACGGCGAGAACCTTCGGGAGTTGGCCGAGATGGCCAAGCTAGGAATGTCAGATGCACAGGTTCTGCGATCCTCGACGACGGTCGCTGCAGACCTGCTGGGCGTCTCGAGTGAACTCGGCACGGTGGAGGTCGGGAAGATAGCGGACCTGGTGGTCTGGGAGGGCGAGAGCCTTGACGTGAGCGACATGCGGTCCCGCGTCTCGACGGTCATCCAGGGCGGAGCAGTCGCCATCTAGGCCGCGTGCGGTCTTAACTGGAGTTTCCATGTCGCGCTGGTCTGAGAAATTGATGACGTCGTTGGACGGACGGGCCACGATCCTCGAAACGGAACGGGGGCCGATCCAGGTCGCAAGGGACGGCGCTGGGCCCAAGGTGATGACGGTTCATGGATCGCCGGGTGGGTTCGATCAAGGGCTGGTGTGGGCCCGACACCTGCGGGACGGTGGCTGCGAGTTGATCGCTCCGTCACGACCTGGGTACCTGCGGACTCCCCTTGATTCCGGTCGGAACCCGGCCCAGCAGGCCGACCTATACGCAGCGATGCTCGACGCCCTCCACATCAAAAAGGTGACAGTTCTCGGGATCTCGTCGGGCGGTCCGTCGGCTGTCCACTTCGCCGCACGGCATCCAAATAGAACCAAGGCACTGCTTCTCGATGCAGCCGTGCTCCTGCCTATTGCTCCGGCGATAAACGCGGTAGAGAGGGCAATCTTTGAGTCTTCTGTCGGGACCTGGCTCTCGTGCGAGATAGCGAAGAAGAGGCCCAAGCTGACAGCGACTCTGATCGTTGACGCGCTCGCGGCTGGCCTGAGCAAGGACCGCAAACGGGATGCAGTGGACTGGATCACATCCAATCCGGCACGGCTTCACGACATCGCTGATCTCCCCACCTCCCTCGCACCGAGAAGGTTCCGGGAATCAGGCCAGAGGAACGACGAATCAAATGAAACCAATCTCACCCCGCTGCCTTTTGTTGAGATCACAGCGCCGACACTCATTGCTCAAGGCACCAACGACGCTTTTCCCCTCCTCGATCACGCAACCCATGCCGCTGAAGAGATACATGGTGCGGAGTTGATGCTCGTAGACGGAGGCCATCACGGGTTGCCGTGGTGCCGACACGTCGGTGCGGTCACCCAGAGGCAACTCGAACTCTCGCTCGCCGAGCCAGGTTCTACCAACTGAACTGGTGTGGCCGAACCGGCCCTAGACGCGGAACAACCCCCCGAAGGGGGTTGAACCCGGAGTCCTCCCCGTTTCCGGTTCGTTCCCCGAGCGGACCTTCACCGAAGTGTTAACCCGCTGAGATGATTTCTAGTCGCGGTTCGAAGGGAAGCGCAAGAGATTTTTTAAAAAAACCAAAACTATTTTTCGAAGAGGTGTCAGGCGAGGCGTAGAGGCCAACTCATCAGTAGTTGCCCAGGATGCGCTCGGGAACAATGAAGACCGCCACTCGTCCTTCGTTACTCATGACCCGGTCATATTCGTCGAAGTCATCGTGGGTACCACTTGCTGCCTGGAAAACTTCACGCAGTAGGAGCCGCAGGGCTTCGGCGTCAATCCCGTCAGGTAGGTCACCAGGTCCGATGAGGTCGGCTGGGCCGGTTACTGAGCGCCATGTCCAGTCGCGACGGATCGCGATGGTTACCTGGGAGCCGCGGCGAACATGGTCCAGCCGGGCAGCGCCTCCGGCCGAGACAAAAGCCACACAAGGCACACCGGTGATGGGATGGTCGGTCACCCCACAGTTGACGACGCTGGACAGTACGCGTGCATCGGCTTGGGTTGTGCTGACTATGGCCAGACCGTTCTCGGTAGCCAGATAAGCCCTGACCTCTTCGATGTCCATGACCTGACGGTAGCCACCAAGCCCCGCTCTGACACTGAATCGCCCCAGGCCATCTTCGTAGCTACCAGATCGGTCATCGTCCAACGGTTAGGCCTACCATCGGCCCATGGTCTTTGAAGGAACAATGAGCGGGCGCATGGCCCGCACCACCATTGCTGACGGGTTCCACATCCTTCCCGGCATGGGCAACTGTCTGGCTGCCGAGACAGACGCCGGGATGGTCATCGTTGACGGCGGCCCGGTTGGGGTGGCCCCCAAGATGATTGACCACCTACGTGGAATCACCGACGCCCCTGTCCACGCCATCTGTTACAGCCACGGTCATAACTCATACAACGCGGGGATGGGAGCCTGGCTAGAGCACGCCGCAGACCGAGGGGACCCGCCACCCCGACTGGTGGCTCACGCCAACCTTCTGTACCGGTACTCCCGCTACCGGGAGACCCACCATCTCCAAGCCCGGATGGCCGCCGTGCAATTCCCGGGGCGCAACGGGGTTCCCATCGCGGCCCTTGATGACGCATTCCTCCACGTCGATCCCACCGAGACCTTCGAGGACCACCTGGTGCTCGTAGAGGGCTCCCGACCTGTGGAGGCCTACTGGGCCCCTTCCGAGACCGACGACTCCCTTGCCCTGTGGTTCCCTGCGGATGGTCTTCTCTACGGCGGGCCAGCCACCCCGGCCGACTCCATCCCCAACGTGGGAACTCCTCTGCGTACCCAGAGGTACACCGTCCGGTGGGCTGACACCCTGGACCGTCTAGCCGCCCTGGGCGCTCAGACCCTGGTCACTGAATTCGGTCCGGTGGTATCCGGTGCAGAGATGGTGCGAGAACGTCTGACCATGACCGCCGAAGCACTGCGGTGGCTTCGAGCCGAGGTGGTCGAGAGAATGAACCGAGGCATGAGCGAGTCTGAGATTCTCGCCGACATGGCTTACCCACCGGAACTGTTTGACCACCCGTGGATGGCACCTACTTACGGCTGTGCTGACTACATCGTGAGAGATCTGTACAGGGAGGAAAACGGGTGGTGGGACCGCAACCCCACCACTCTGCACCCATCCCCACCTGACCAGGCTGCCTCCGAGATCCTGTCCGCCCTAGGCGACCCGGCAACCGTTGTGAACCGGGCCAAGGAACTCGCACAGAAGGGGCAGACCCAACTAGCCCTCCACGTCATCGACCTGGTGGCCCTGGCCCCCGGAGACGACCCGATGGTGGCGGAGGCCCGGGCCGTCAAGGCCGAGCTATGTCGAGTGCGTTCCGCGGAGGTGGAACCCTTCGTATCCAAGTCCTGCTATCGCTCATCGGCTCGACTTCTAGACAAGGGCCACACCTCCTGGCAGGACCTTCCCTGACCGGAGATACGTGCTGCAGGGTTCCCGTCCATTTCGGTAGCGGTGACTTTTTTCCGGCAGGCGATGCAAGTTACGAACAGCGCTCCCATATGGGTCACTGTGCCCGACGCATTCCGAGCGTTGAGGAAGGGTGATTCGAATGAGCGGGAAGACACAGGGCGACTTGTGGCCGTCATGCGGGCTGACCCGGCGGTTCACGAGGTGCTGGCCGAGGCCGAGCGATCGGTGCTCGACGGAGAAACCGCCCCGGCTGAGGCGGCTGAACACATTGTCGAGATTCACCTCAATCGGGACGCCTGATCTAGGGTCCACACCCGGGATTGATCGGAGGCCGACATGGATCGACGGACCTTCTTGCGACAGAGTCTGGTGGCCACGGCTGGCGCTGGCATGCTCACAACTGCGGGCATGGTCACTGCCCGGGCTGCCGAACCCGGCTCCGGGCCCTACGGATCTATCGAAGGGATCGCCCCAGACGCCAACGGCCTAATCCTGCCCGAGGGGTTCACCTCCCGGGTGGTTGCCGTCGCTGGTGACCCGGTGGCCGGCACTGACCACCTTTGGCATCTGTTTCCGGACGGTGCGGCGACCTTCCCCGATGGTGACGCCGGCTGGTATTACGCGTGCAACAGCGAGGTGTTCAACTTCATGACCGGGTTCGAGAACCACGGCGGTGCGTCGTCAGTCCACTTCGACGCCGACGGCCAGATCCTTGACGCCTTCCCGATCCTGTCCGGCAGCCACTCCAACTGTTCCGGCGGGCCTACGCCGTGGGGAACGTGGCTTTCTTGTGAGGAGGGGTTCTTTCCGCCCGCCTGGGGCAGGGTGTGGGAGTGCGATCCAACCGGGGAGGGCGAGGCGATCGCCCGCGACGCCATGGGGTTTTTTGCCCACGAGGCCGTGGCCGTCGACCCGGAGGAGGGGATGCTCTACCTGACCGAGGACAGCAAGGGCGGAGTGCTGTACCGGTTCACCCCCGACGCCTACCCCGACCTGTCTACTGGGCGGCTAGAGGCCATGATCCTCGTCGAAGACTCCGTTACCTGGGGGGAGGTAGCCGATCCCACAGGCGCCTCCGTTCCGACCCAAGAACAGGTGCCCGGGGCATTTGTGACACCCGGAGCGGAGGGAATCTGGTACCACGACGGCTGGATTTGGTTCACTACCAAAACCGACAACCGGGTCCATGCTGTCGACCTTCGTAGCCAGCAATACGAGTTGGTATGGGACGGTAGCGGGGACCGGCAGCCTCTCACCGGGGTGGACAACATCACCGTAGAAGAGGGATCCGGCGATCTGTTTGTCGCTGAGGACGGTGGCAACATGGAACTGGTGGTCATCAGCCCGGAGGGCGAGGTGGCACCGTTTTGTCGGATCGCCGACCCGGCCCACGAGGGGTCGGAGGTGACCGGGCCGTGCTTCAACCCGACGAGGGACCGCCTCTACTTCAGTTCACAGCGCGGTCCCACAACTCGACCGACCAACGAGATGGTGGCCGCGGTCGACCTCGGGAATTTCGGCGGGGTGACCTATGAGGTGACGGGTCCCTTCAGGGGCAGGGTCGAGCCGCCCGCTCCATCGACCACCACTGTGGCCCCGACCACCACTGTGGCCCCGACCACCACTGTGGCCCCGACCACCACTGTGGCCCCGACCACCACTGTGGCCCCGACC
>JAKURV010000048.1 GCA_022452035.1 Acidimicrobiales bacterium
CCCTGACGGGCAAACCGCAGCACATTGGTGACCGGGTTCACCCTGGCAACGGCGTGGAGCCAGCCGTTCATGAAGTGGATCGGCACCTGGCCGGTGGACAGGAACATCAAACTGAACCCGCAGACCTGGATCAGGATCATGGAGCGCATCGTGCGAAATCGGTAGACGACCGCCAAGCCGAGGAGGCAGAACGCAGAGGCCATCCCCGCCGTAGCCACGTAAACGGTCACTAGGGCAAGCGGGCCGCCGGGCAGTCTGAGCCCTCCGAGGGCCGAGACGAGCAGCACGCCAGTCGTCGGGATCGTCGACCGCAGAGCGCTGTAGGCCATCGTTCCAACCAGGATCGGTACTCGGCTACCGGGAGTCAGCAACAGCCGGTCGAAGAAGCCGTTCTCGATGTCCTCGGCGGTGGTCGAGGCACCACCCACCCCGGCAAACACCGCCCCCTGCATCGCCGCGTATACCGCCATCCAATTAAAGACGTTGTCGGTCCCGTAACCCTCGATCCGGGTGAGGGACACGAATGCGCCGGTGAAGCTCAGAACGAAGATCAGCGGCATCAGTAGTACCGGCATGATCAAGATTGGTCGCGCCATGATGCGGCGCATCCCCCGACCGCAGATCGCCGATGCCACCATGCCGGCAAATCCAAGATTCGTGGGGTGATCGACTGTGACGACGCTCACGAGGAACTGAGCTTCCGGTTCAGGGCGACCACGGCCATCGTCACCGTGACGGCAGAAATCACCAACGGAACGGCGAGTGCCTGTCCGACGTCCGACCACGACCAGCCCTCGAGGATGAGGCGCCTGACCGGGTCGATAATCCAGGTCACCGGGTTGGCCTCGGCCACCTCGCGGAACCAGCCGCTCATCAGGTTGGTCGGAAAGAACGCCGAGCTCATGAAGATGCTCGTGAACACCAGCGGGAACGTGGCGTTGACGGCCTCCTGGCTGCCCGTGAGGATGGCCAGTACTTGGCCCAGCCCTCCGATGGCGATGACGAGGAGGACCGCTGCGGTCACCAGGACTACGGCAGCTGCCGGTCCACCGGCGATCTCGGTGCCGAACATCAGGAATATGGCGATGATGAGGATCCCCTTGGCGGCAGCCACTACCACGGCCCCGCAGAGTCGTCCCAACAGCAACGGAAGGCGCGTGCAGGGCGAAGCCCGAAGCCGATCAAAGAAGCCGTTTTCGATGTCACGGGCTAGTTCCGTTCCGGCTTCGGTCGCACCGAATGACACCGACTGGACGAGGCTGGCCGGCAGCACGAAGTCGAGGAACGAGTCGACGACCGGGAAGCCGGGCAGCAGGATGGCGCGGGTGAACTGGTGTGTGTAGACGGCGGCCAGCAGCAGCGGGAACACGATCCCCGGGATCACGTTGCCGAGTTGGCGCCACTCCGTTATGACGGAACGGCGGGTAAGGGCCAGCGTCTGGACTCCGGCGAGGCGAAGCCCTGTTGCCGCACCGGCGTTCACGGTCGGGTGTTCACTGTTCGGCCCCCTCGAGGCGACGGCCTGTCGCTTCGGCGAACACGTCATCGAGGCTCGGGGCGTCGAGTTCCAGGTGGGAGACGGTGACTCCGGCGTCGTCCAGGGCCCGGACCACCTCGGCCACCCGTGCTGCACCCCCGTCGAGACCGATGGCGCACCGGCCCTCACGGGCCGGACGCTCGGGTCCGAAGCCGACAAGTACCCGGCGAGCCGACTCGAGGAAGACCGGGTCGACGTCCACCCGCAGCGTCGGAGAACCGACCGTGGACTTGAGGTCCTCCGGTGAACCTTCGCGAACCAGCCGGCCGCGGTCGATTATGGCGATTCGGCCTGCCAACTCGTCCGCCTCCTCGAGGTACTGGGTGGTGAGGAAGACCGTCGTTCCTAGTTCGCTGTTGAGCCGGCGCACCTCCTCCCAGAGAGCGAGTCGGCTAGTGGGGTCCAGCCCAGCGGACGGCTCGTCGAGGAAAAGGATGCTGGGCTCGTGCACCAGCGAGAGGGCAAGGTCGAGGCGCCTCCGCATGCCCCCCGAGTAGGTCGCCACGCGCCGACCCGCCGCACCCGTCAGCCCGACCCTCGCCAGGAGTTCCGCTCCACGACTCCTGGACTCCGACCGGGAAATGCCGTGGAGCACCGCCTGGAGTCGCATCAATTCGTTCCCCGTCATGAGCGGATCGATAGAGGCGTCCTGCAAGGCCACGCCAATGATCCGCCGGACATCTGCGGCCGACTTCTCTACGTCGTGGCCGCCGATCCTCGCTGTACCCCCGGTGGGTCGGAGCAGGGTGGTGAGCATCCGGACAGTGGTCGACTTGCCGGCACCGTTGGGCCCCAGAAATCCAAAGACCTCGCCGCGGGTAACGGCCAGGTCGATTCCGTCAACAGCGACCACCTCACCGAAGGTCCGTTCGAGGCCACTAGCCTCGATCACGACGTCGCCGCCGAATCGTGCCCCCGTGTTCCCGCCCATACGCGGCCCTTCCTACTCGCTGAACCCCGTCCGGGTGCCAGACGGGCGACGGGCAACCCGGAGCATCGGACCTCTCCGCGGATTCAAGACCTGCCGATCGACTGCTCTCCAGGTGGTCGATGCGTACCCTCCACCGGCCACCGTCGACGGCCCTAGGGTCGGATGATGCGGGACGACATCAACACCTGGCACTACGGGCTGGTCGCACGCTGGTGGGCAGAGTTCAAGGTAGGCGGGGAGGACGTCGAGTACTTCCGTGATGTCATTGAGCGGTGCGGCGAACCAGCGTTGGACGCCGGATGTGGAACCGGACGCCTGCTGCTCCCCTTCCTTCGGTCAGACATGGACGTCGACGGCAGTGACGTCTCTCCGGACATGCTCGGCTGGTGCGCCGCGAAGGCCGAGGTGGAGGGACTCTCCGCGAACCTGTACCCGCAGGCAATGCACGAACTCGATCTGCCACGCCGGTATCAAACGATCATCGTTTGCGGCTCGTTCGGCTTGGGTGGTACTCGTGCCGCTGACCTCGAAGGTTTACGTCGTCTTCATGCGCACCTAGAACCGGGTGGAACGCTCGTCATGGACCACTACCCACCCAAACGCGACACGGACTATGACCAGGCACTGGTTGAAAGCCATGACCTCCCGCACCCTTGGCCAGACCAAGGTGATCGCCGACGGACCGACAGCGGAGCAGAACTCGAGTTGCGGGTTCGCCTACTTGCAACAGACCCGGTGGAGCGGGCCATCACCCGAGAGATCTCGGTGCGTGAGTTCGTGGATGGTGTAGAGGTTGACCACCAGGTCTATTCGATCGTGATCTGTGGCTATTCGATTTCAGAGGTCGAGTCGATGCTCGAAATAGCCGGGTTTGGCGATATCCGGGTAACCGGGGCACTCGAAGATCGGCCCCCACGGCCCCACGATGAGTTCATCGTGTTCAAGGCGACGGCCTAGGTCGCTTCGACCGTGACCTGTCAGCCTCCGGGGCTCTAACGGAGACATCGAGATAAGCAATCGCTCTCAGTCGCTGACGTCGGTCGGCTCGGAAATGGCCTCGAAGTCCATCTCCTCGTTGTTCCACCGGGCGAGGGTCAGCGAGTCGCGAGCGTCGTGCTTGTCCGGACCCAGCGAGGCGAATGCGTAGCCCGGGAGATCGATGGGGCCTAGCGACGCCGCGGCGCCAGCGAACGACTCGTTGGTGAGGTGGGGTCCAGCGGCGGAGGCCACCATCTCGAACAGGTTGAGAGATTGACAGGCGTTGACCATGCCAGCCCAGTGGTTGGTCTCTCCGTCGGTCAGGTCGGTGGGCGGCCGGACAGTCGTTCCGGCCACGGCGTCAGCAATTTGTAGACATCGCCCCCACGTCGGGTCGTCCCGAGAGGAGAAGTCCATGTTGGTGATGACGAGTGTCGACTCCAGGTTGGGCGGCGGATCCTGTGACCAAGAACTGATGGAGTCGCCGTTGTGGATCAACAGGTTGAACTCGCCTCCCAGGCGAACGAGGTACTCGTACGTGTAGGGGTCCTCCCCGACCACTAGGAAGCTCTCCACTCCCTCCACCCGCGCCCTCTCCGTGAGGACATCGAGGAAGAAGATGGTGGCCGCCTCGTCGCCCGTGTAATCACTGATGGCGACGACCGAGACCGTCTCGTCAACTGCTTCGAGAGCAGTCACCATGTCGTCGATGATCGGCTGGTATTCAGGGTTCGCTCCGAGGATCAGGTAGGGGCCAAGGTCGTCTAGCCACCCCGTCTTACGCAGCAGGTTCACGAAGGCCACGCCCCGTCGGGTGAGGCTCATGTCGTAGGCGATCCAGGGTGCCCGGGCCCGATTGATTTGTTCGGGCGTCGGGCGGCCGCCCACGAGAACCGTCTCGTGGAGGTCTGTGAAGCACTCGTTGACGTCCTCGGCCCCTGGGCCGGCGAAGCCGTTCACCACGGCGAAGACCTGCTCGTCTTCGGTCAGTTCCGTGCAGGCGGCGTCGGCGGTGACCGAGCCGACGGGCAGGAAGCTACGGGAGACGAGGTCGACGCGTCGACCGAGGATCCCGCCTCGGCTGTTGATGTCGGCGACGACCGCCTCGAAAACGGGGATCCAGTTGTCGTAGGTGAGCGACAGGTGGAAGATTCGGTTCAGGCTCTCGAAGTCGATCACGGTGAGGCCGACCTTGATCGCCTCGGACGTGACGCCCCGGAAGGTGTCCTCCAGGACGAACGTCGTCGTCGGAACGGGCGAGGTGGTGGTCGCGGCGACGGTCGTCGAGGTCGGCGCTGTCGTGGTGGCCGGCGGGACCGTCGTCGAAGTAGCGGTCGTCGGGGCAACAGGCGGCGGGCCAACAGTCGTCGGGGCAATAGTCGTCGGGGTAGCGGTGGTCGGAACAGCCGAGGTGGTGATCGCGGCAACAGTCGTCGAACTGGGAGCCATCGTGTTGGCCGGCACGGCCGTCGTCGGTGCCACAGTCGTCGTCGACACTGCGGCTACCTCTACCGGCGACGCGGGCCCACCTTGCCCGCAGGCTGTCGCGCCCACCAAGACAGCCGTCAGGATGGCCAGGGTTGCTCGGGGGTCAGGTCGCATCGGCACCCGTGGGCACGGCGCCCGAACGGGTTGCCTGGTTCAGGACGTAGGCCCAGCCGTCGGGTGGCAGGCCGCCGCTGATCCGGGCACGTACCCGACCGTCAGTCCCCACGACCACGAAGTACGGGAAGCTCCGCAGGCCGTACGCCTCGGCCACCTCTGAGCCGTCGGAGTCGCGCAGCACCAGTTCCCGCCAACCCTCGGCGGCGAACCAGGCCCGGGGCAAGTTCTCCCGGTCCAGGTAGACGGCGGTGGACACGGCCACCACTTCGACGCCGGACGGGATGCCGTCTCGGTCGATCCACTCGACCAGCTTTGGCACCTCGGCCTGGCAGTGGGGACACCAGTGGGCGAAGAACGCGATGACGTAGCCCGTCCCGTCACCCGGCCGGACCTTTACCGTCCGCCCGTCGAACGTCGTGGCGTCAAAGCCCGGCGCCGGAAGGCCGACAGCGGCATCGCTCGTCGTCTCCTCAAACGTCGGGAGCGGCTCGCCGACCACGGCCACCGGTCCCGTCTCCGCGCCGTCCGGGTCTCCGACCTGTTCGCCGCCGCCGAGGGTCAGGGCGGCCACTAGGGCCAGGGCCACCGCGCCGACTAGGGCCAACACCACGGTCCGTCCTGGACCTGACCGTCCGGCCGGTCCCGTGGACTCCTCGCTCATGGTCGAACATCCTCGCGGTTGGCCACGACCCCGTCACGTACCGGTCGGCCGGCTGCCAGCACCAGGACAGTCACGGCGGCGAACCCGCAGAAGGCCATGAACGGGATCGATACGAACCCGAACTCGTCCACCCACTGCTGGGTGCATGGCGCGGCGACGTCACAAGATGATCCCTGGTCTGGGTACAGCTGAAGTTGGTAGTGGTAGGCCGACAGACCCAAGCCGGTGACCGACATGGGCAGGACCCGCCACCGGGGATCCGGATCGCCCCGCCACACGGCTACGCCCAAAACCACGACCAGCGGGTACCTGGCGATCCGCTGGTACCAGCAGAACTCGCAGGGAACGAAACCCCCGACCTCGGAGAACCAGAGACTGGCCGCTGTGGACACGGCGGCCACCGAGAAGGCCAGGCGTAGGGCGTCGGTCCGCATAGCGTCAAGGCGGCGACGCCCACCTTCGCTGCACAGCAGCACCCCGGCGGCTACGGCGACACCCAGGGCAACCAGGGCCAGTAGGGCCGTGAACAGCGACATCTGGTCGACAGACATGGGACTCAGAACCTACCGGCGGGCCAACCGCGAATCGTCAGGATG
>JAKURV010000049.1 GCA_022452035.1 Acidimicrobiales bacterium
CGTAGCCGCAGTAGCAGCGGGACCGTCAGCAGCGTCATCGGAGCCACAGGCTCCAGCTAGCAACGCTACGGAGAGGAGGACGGGGGCCAGCGAGAAGGTTCGACGTGGCATGAAACTGCCTTTCGTTGAGTTCGGTATCCCCCCGCGTGACGAGCACGAAGGGAAGAAACGTCTTTCCGGGACCAGCAGGATCGTCGCGATTAGGCGCAAACACAAATGGTGCACCCACAAAGGGGCGACGTGACTCAGCCGGCTACGGCCACCAAGGGGTGATGGCAGGCCACGTGGTGGCCCGTCGAGACCTCACGCATCTGCGGTTCTTCGTTTTCGCACTTTTCCGTGGCATGGGGGCACCGTGTTCGGAACCGGCAGCCGGAAGGAGGATCGATCGACGACGGGACCTCGCCTACCAGGTCCACCGTTTCGTCGATGATGGCCGCCGGGTCCGGTTCCGGAATGGATTCGAGGAGAAGCGACGTGTACGGGTGCGCGGCGTTGGCGTAGAGGTCGTCGGGTTCCGCGACCTCGCAAAGCTTCCCCAGGTACATGACGGCCACCAGGTCGCTGACGTTCTTGACGACGGCCAGGTCATGGGCGATGAAGACCAGGGTCAGGCCGTACTCGGCTTTGAGGTCGCGGAGCAGGTTGAGGATCTGGGCTTGGACGCTGACGTCCAGGGCGCTGACCGGCTCATCGCAGATGAGGACCTTGGGTCCGAGGACCAGGCTCCGGGCAATGGAGATCCGTTGGCACTGGCCACCGGAGAACTCGTGGGGTCGCTTGTCTCGGGCTACCTCCGGGTCGAGCCCGACGGCGTGCAGCATCCGATCAACGATCTCGATCTGTTCTTCTTCGCCGTGTGGACCCCACACCCGCAGTGGTTCAGCGACGATGTCGGCTACCCGTCGACGGGGATTCAATGAGCTGATCGGATCCTGGAAGATCATCTGGAGTTGAGTTCGGTGAGGTCGTAGTCCCTGTTCGGACAAGTCGGTCAACTCGACGCCGTTCACGACTACCGACCCGCTCTTGGGTGGAGGCAGTTGGATAAGGGAGCGGGCGACGGTGGATTTTCCACAACCTGACTCGCCGACGAGACCGAGCGTCTCTCCGGCCTTGACGTCCAGACTGATCCCACTCACTGCTTTCACGGTGCGTTTTTTGGCCGCCGGAAACTCGACTACCAGATCCTCAACCTGGATCAGCACTTCGTCGGCGGGACGAAGATGGGCCTTCCCCGATCCAGCCATTAGGCGATCCCTCCATCCGGAAGATCTGCCGGTATTCCCGGACTCTGATCAGCGCCTAGGGATTCGGCCACGGCAAGTGTCTGTGGTAACCGGTCGGAGAGGTTCCGTTCGAACGCCTCACGGTTGGCATCAGACCCCACCGGATACCAGCAGGCTGACTTATGCCCTGAGGTGCCAATCGAAACCAGTGGCGGGTCCTCCTCGTGGCACTTCGGCTGCACATACGGGCAACGGAGACTGAACGCACAACCAGCTGGAAGGTGGGTGGCCACCGGTGGGCGGCCGGTGATCGCCGCCAACGGCGTATGGCTTGCCTGGCTTGTTCGCGGAATCGAACGCATGAGCGCTTCCGTGTACGGGTGTTGGGTCTTTTCGAAGATTTCGTCCGTCGAAGCCTGTTCCACGACCTTGCCTGCGTACATGACAAGGGTGTCGTCGGTTCGACCGGCAATGACCCCAAGGTCGTGAGTCACCATCACCATGGTCATGTTGCGCTGACGTTGCTCGCGGCTCAACAGGTTGAGGATCTGGTGCTGGACGGTTACGTCCAGGGCGGTGGTCGGCTCGTCGGCGAAGAGCAGCGACGGCTCGCAGGCCAGGGCGCTGGCGATGGAGACCCGCTGGCGCATGCCGCCACTGAGCTCGTGGGGCAACCGATCGATTCTGGATTCAGCTTCTGGAATCCGTACCTCGTTGAGAAGGTCGAGAGCGGTCTGCTTTGCTTCCCGGCGGTTGACGTTCTTGTGTTGCCTCAGGTGTTCGATGACCTGACGTCCGATCTTGACCATCGGGTTCAGCGAGGTCATGGGGTCCTGGAAGATCATGGCGATCTCTGTTCCCCACAGGCGTCGCATTTCCCGGCGGGACAGCGCGAGGAGGTCGCGGCCGTCGAAGAAGGCCGATCCGCTGGTCTTGACGTTGGAACCCAGGTTGAGGCACATGATCGACCGGGCGAGAACCGTCTTGCCTGAACCGCTCTCACCGACGATGCCCAGGGACCGCCCGCGCTTAAGGCTGAAACTGACCCCGCGCACGGCCTGCAATTCGCCGATCGGCAGGAAGAAGCTCGTATGGAGATCCTCGACGCGAAGGATCTCCGATCCCCCCATCGACTCAGACGATGTCGAGGTGTATGTGGGTTCTTCTGAGACGGCCATCAGAGCGATTCCATTTCAGATCGCAGCGGACCGGGTGGCCGCTTGTGTCCGAACCCAGTCGGCAAGATTGTTGAACGAATAGACCGTCATGAACAGCGTCACGGCAGGCCACACGGCGGGCCAGATGTTGATAAGGAGGTCCTGCCGGGCCTGGTTGATCATCCCTCCCCAGGAGGCTGTTGGGATCTCTACCCCGAGACCGAGGAAAGACAGCGTTGACTCGAGGATGATCAGAACTGGGAGGCCGACCAGCGAGTAGGCGAGGAGCGCGGGCAACACGTTGGGGAAAATTTCCCGAATCAGGATCCGTTTCCTGCTGGTGCCAATGGCCCTTGCCGCGGTGACAAAGTCCTGTCCGCTGACCGAGAGGGCGGTGGCACGGGCAATTCGTGTGTACGACGGCCAGACGAAGACGGCACCGACCAGGACTAGGACTAGGAGGTTGCGCATTCCAAGCATCGTTGTGATGAACACCAGACCGATGAGAGCCGGGAACGACAGCCAGGTATCCACGAGAGCCATCAGAAAGGTCTCGAGGAGTCCCCGGAAATAGCCGGCGATCGACCCAAGTGTGCCGCCGACGATGATTCCTATTGCTACTAGCGAGAAGGCGAAGATGAGCGAGACCCTGGCTCCGTAGATCAGCCGGGCGAGGATGTCGCGGCTGACGTTGTCGGTGCCCAGCCAGTGGCTGGCCGTCGGGCCCTCGTTGGTCTTCCCCTCGCCAAAGACGAAGCCCTGATAGTTGGGGTCGGCTAGGCCGGGGATCAGGTCAGCCAGTGCTGCGGCGAGGATCACCAGAATCAGCCATAGGAAGCAGAGCTTGGTCAGCCACGGCATCTTCCCGAACCAATTCCCGAACCAACTTTTCCCGGACGAACCCGGGAACATCTGCTCGGCGTTCCTTGGCCCCCGCCGGAGCATCGACGGAGCCCAGGTACCGCCCGATGACTTGGACACTTAGTTCGTCCTCCGTATCCGGGGGTCGACGACCATGTAGACGAGGTCGGTGGCCGTGTTGACAATCACGTAGAAGACGGTGATGAGGATTGTGATGGCTTGGACCATCATGAAGTCACGCTGTTGGATCGCCGAAAATAGGCGCTTTCCAAGGCCCGGAATGGCGAACAGGTACTCGATGACAAGCGACCCGCCGATCAAGAATCCGATGTTCAGGCCGACCACCGTGACGAGCGTGAGGAGGCTCGGTCGGAGACCGTGCCGGAAGAGGATGAACCGGTCGGTCAACCCCTTCGCTCGCGCTGAAAGGATGTAGTTCTCCTTCAGGGTGGCGATCATGTCGGATCGAAGGACCCGCGTATAGACAGCGATCTCTGTGACGGCCAACGACAGTGCAGGGAGGGCCACGCTCTTAAGGTTGGGTCCGAGCCCATTACTGAGCCTGTTCCATCCGACAGCGGGGAACCACTGGAGTTTTAGGGCAAACACGTAGATGAGGATCAGCCCGGTGACGAATACAGGCAGACTGAGCCCGGCCTGGGCAAACCCGCTGACCAAGCGATCCGATCTTCGCCCCTCCCGGTAGCCGGTAAACGCCCCCAGGGGAACCGCTATCAGGAGTGAGAAGCCAACGGCAACGGCCATTAACTCGAGGGTGATCGGCAACCGGTGGGTGATCTCATCAGTCACCGGCTGTCCGGTAACGAGGGAACGGCCGAGGTCTCCCTGCACTGCGTCGCCCAGCCACCGTCCATAGCGGACGATCAGCGGGTCGTTCAGACCCCATTCCTCCCGGATCTGTTCAACAAACTCCCGATCTTGCTGAGCATCGATCGGGATCAGCGCGTTGACGGGGTCGCCCGGTAGGACGTTGACGCCGACGAAAGTGACGAAGGAGACCACGATCACCGTCACGACAAGACGCGTCAGGCGAATCGCGATCATGTTCGACATCTATCCCCTCACCTTCCCTATGGCTACCTCCCATAGAAAAGCGTGTTGCGGGGGCCGTGCCTTAACGACACGACCCCCGCTACACCTAACTACCTATCCGTGTTTGGCCAGATCTAGTTGTCAGTCCGCCAAACCTGTTCCCACCTGCCAACGGCACTTGGATGGCCGATACCCAATGTTCCGTCCGGCAGGACCCACGTGTCGAGTCCGGTGATCGCATCATCAACCGCGATAACCGTTGCCGTGCCGCCTGAGAACCAGTGCGGCACGTCCTGATTGGCGATGAGTCCGATCTTCTCGTAGAGCGCATGGCGCTCTTCGAAGACGCTCGTCACTAGGGCGTCTGCCAAGTAGCCCTGAATCTCCGCGTTGTCGTAGTTGGAGAAGTTCAGGGGATTGGCCTGCCAGTTGTTGAAGGCCTGACCCATGGGCACTGACGGATCGGCCTCACTGCCGTAACGCCAGCAGTGGGCACCATGGTCACCCAGGAAGCCGTTGGCGATTCCCAACGAGACGTTGATGTGGGTCTGCTGATCGTTCCCCGTGTCGACGTCGACGTCGACGAGCCCGGTCGCTGTCCACAACTGGTCGAGAACCGACATCGCTGCTACGAGCGTCGGGTCCATCGGACAGGCCAGATCGACATGGATCTTCTCTCCGACTGCCTTGCCGTCGGAACGAGACGGATCGTCCACGTACTCCTGAAGCAGAGCAATTCCAGCGTCGAAGTCGAAATGCGGATACGAGTCGGCTACCGCCTGCGAGTACCAGGGGCTGTCCTTCGAGAACATCTGTGTGACCGGTTCTGAAATCCCGGCTCCACCCAGTGCCTCGATGACCGCTTCCTGGTTGTTGGCCAG
>JAKURV010000050.1 GCA_022452035.1 Acidimicrobiales bacterium
CGACCGTGTCGACGAGTTGGCCGATGTGCTTGTAGCGACCTCGCACGCTATTCATGCCGAACCGGAACTGAATTTCGAGGAACATGTCGCTCATGGCTTACTGACCGACGTCTTGGCCGAGCAGGGCCTGCCGGTGGTGCGTGGCGCCTACGGCCTCGATACCGCCTTTGAGGCTGATGCCGGGACCGAGGGACCCCGGTTGGCGGTGCTGTGTGAATACGACGCATTGCCCGGTATCGGGCACGCCTGCGGGCACAACGTGATCGCCACGGCTGGCCTGGGTGCCGGCCTCGCAGCGGCAGCGGTGGCGGACGACATGGGAGGCCGGGTCCGGATCCTCGGCACGCCGGCCGAGGAGGGTGGCGGTGGCAAGGTCATCATGGCGGACCGCGGTGCCTTTGAGGACGTGGAGGCGGCGATGATGGTTCACCCCGCCGACGCCGACCTGGAGAACATCACCAGCTTGGCAATTCAGCAGGCACAGGTCGTCTACGAGGGTCGGGCAGCCCACGCTGCGGCGGCTCCCGAACAGGGGCTGAACGCCTTGGACGCGATGGTCCTGGGCTATGTGAACGTGGCTGCCTTGCGGCAACACATTGCCCCTACCGAACGGATCCACGGGATCTTCAACGAGTCCGGCGACAAGGCGAACATCGTCCCTCGGCGGACCACTGCCACCTGGTACGTCCGATCGCCGAATCGAGCGGGTGTAAGGGCTCTCAAGGAACGTTTGACGGCTTGCCTGGAGTCGGGTGCGGCGGCGGCTGGGTGCACGGTCCAAGTCGACTGGAACCCTGTGACCTACGACGAGGTGGTCGACAACCGAGTTCTTTTGGATCGCTACGTGGCCAACGCCGCCCTGTTCGGTCGAGACGTCCAGCCCACGATCACCCATCAGGTGGTGGGGAGTACCGACATGGGCAACGTGAGTTATCTGGTGCCGGGCATCCATCCCATGATCAAGGTGGCGCCCCACGGCACGGCCATCCACACTGAGGACTTCGCCCGTTACGCGGCTCTCGAGGAGGCGGATCGGGCTGTCGTCGAGGGTGCCAAGGCAATGGCGTTGACCATGGTGGATTGCTGGGCCGACCCGGCTGTCCTGGACGCCGCCCGTACGGAGTTCATCGCCATAGAGACCTGATGGGTGATTCGGGTGTCCGCGCTGGTGGACGACCCGCGACATAGGTTCGGCCCTCGTGACAACGTACCCCTCAGAGGATTTCAGCACCGCCGAAGCTGATGTCCTCCGTCGCTATTTCACGAACCTAGACCAGCCGGTCTTCGCTCTGGTCAACCTGCCCGAGGTGGTGAAAGGTGCTCTTTTCGCCCGGTATTCCCGTTCCGACAAGAGTCTTCGGCGACTGTTCCTGGAGGAGTTCGTCGGGGAGCTAGACGTCTCTGGCGACGAGAGCATCGACGCCACCGTTGGACTTCGTCGGGCCGAAGAACTCTACGACAGGGTCTTCTTCGAATACGGCGACGACAGCGTGGCCCAGTTAGGGGGCGTGCACCTGGCCTGTGAACAGGCCTCCAACATACTCACCAAGATCCTCGAATGGGGTCGGCTCATGGCCTATCTCGAGCAGTCCACTCGATACATCGCGTACGACTCACGGCTCGGAGGACGATTTCGCTACTACCGGGACCCGGAAGTCCTGTCCTCGGCGCTGGGAGCCCGATACATCTCGGACATGGACCGTCTGTTCGAGGTCTATGCCGACCTGGTTCGAGACATGACTGACCATTTCCGCAGCCGAGTGCCGAAGTCCGAAGGCGACTCCGACTTCATCTACCGCCAGGCCGTAGCCGCCAAGGCATTCGACGCGGTCCGCGGCGTGCTTCCAGCGGCCTCGCTGTCAAACGTAGGGATCTACGGAACCGGACAGGCTTACGAAGCCCTCCTGGTCCGGATGCGGGCCCACCCTCTACCCGAAGCTCGCAGCTACGCCGAGATGATCCTCAGCGAACTACGCAAGGTGATCCCGTCCTTCCTCAAGCGGGTGGACCTCCCGGACCGAGGGGAGGAGGCAGGCCGCTACGGAGCGGACATCCGAGAGCGCTTGGAGGACTTGGCCGAGGGCCTGTTCGCCGACGGCGACCCGGTGGCCGGCTCCCCGGTCGTGGATCTCACCGACTTTGACCCGGATGGCGAAGTGAAACTGGTAGCCGCCGCCCTCTACCCAGTTACCAATCGCTCCGACCGGGAGGTGGAGGCCAAAGTTCGGGGGATGAGCGTAGAGGAGCGCCTATCAGTGCTTCGGGCCTTTGTGGGAGACCGGAAAAACCGCCGTCACCGCCCGGGGCGGGCCCTAGAGCGTCCAACGTACCGATTCGACATCCTTTCCGACTATGGCGCCTTCCGGGACCTGCAGCGACACAGGATGCTGACCCTGGACTGGCAGCGCCTCTGCTGTGACCACGGTTTCGTCCGCCCGCCGGAGGTGGACGAGGCTGGCGTAGGAGCCCGATTCGACGCCGCTATGGAGCGGTCCCACGACCTACACGAAGCCCTCCGGGAACCCTTCCCGGAGCAGGCGCCATACGCCGTCTCGCTGGCTTACCGAGTCCGCTACCTGATGCACATGAACGCCCGCGAAGCCATGCACGTCCTAGAACTGCGCTCCACTCCACAGGGCCATCCTGCCTACCGACAGATCGCCCAGCAGATGCATCGACTCATTGCTGACGAAGCCGGCCACCACGCCGTCGCCGAGATGATGTCGTACGTGGATCACACCACCGAGCCGGAACTTGAACGGCTGGAGGCCGAGCGCCGAGCCGAACAGAAGCGCCTAGCCCTCGGTAACACCTGACTAGGACGCCCAAGTGGCGTGAAAGGGTCGGGAAGGTGTCTATGATCCCGCCGCGACCTTCCGAGTGCCGTGTCTGAGGATCTGATGAGCGACGACCTACCCGATGAGCTGACCGACGAGATGACCGACGAGGGGTTCTCCGGCGATCCGGCGGAAGATGATATCGAGGGTGGCGAGCTCGAGGAGGCAGCGCTGGAGGACGGCGACGCAGAAGAGCCGTTCGAGGACGGAGAAGCCGGCGCCGATGAGGATGAGGATGAGGATGAGGATGAGGTCGGGGCGCGTCCCGCCGATGCGGCTGGAGACGAGGAGGAAGACGAGCCCGATCCTGACGAGGTAGAGGCGGACCTCGACGCCATCCTGAAGGACAGGATCGCCGCCAGCGACGACGACGAAGAGGAAGAAGAAGAAGGAGCGCCCCCGAAGGCGCCGTCTCCTGCCGGCCTGGTTGAACGGCAGGAGACGGAGATTCACTGCCCTCACTGTTTCCTGCTCGTCCAGGCCAAGACGGTGGCCGAGATGGGCGAGTGCGGTCATTGCGGAGGACCGATCTCCTAAGCGGAGGCCGACGCTGATGGAGGAGTCCGCCCGCCAGGCCGTCCCCTCCGACCTGGCGGTACTTTCCTCACTGGCTGTGGCGGCCCGGCACGAGCTGCAGGACAAGAAGGGTGGGGACGTCGCAGATCGGCTGGATCCGCACCGGGACGATCCCAGTGCCCGAATGGCCGCGGCCCTCGAGGATCCAGGGACAGTGGTGCTGGTAGGGGCGTTGGATGAGGCGGTGGTCGGGTACGGCCTCATGGTGGTGGGAACGGCACCTGACGGGACCGGTCATGCCGTAGTGGAAGAGGTCTACGTTGACCCGCCGGCCCGGTCGGTGGGAGTAGGAGAGGCGTTGTTGGACGGTCTTCTTTCTGCAGCCCGGGAACGCGGAGCCCGAGCCATCCAGTCGGTGGCCCTTCCCGGCGACCGGGCAACGAAGAACTTCTTTGAGACACACGGGATGGTGGCCCGGTCGATCATGGTGCACCGCTGGCTCGACGACCGGTGAGTGTCGGGCGACCGGAACTGTGCGTCGGAGCCGTGGCCATAGACGGCGACCACCTACTGCTAGTTCGACGGGGTACCAGTCCCGGGCAGGGCCAGTGGTCTCTTCCCGGTGGACGGGTAGAGGCGGGAGAAGCCATGGTGGCCGCGGTGGTCAGGGAGTTTCGAGAAGAAACTGGCCTGGTGGCGGTCTGCGGTCCGATGATTGGCTGGGTGGAGCAGATGTCGGCCGAGCATCACTTCGTGATCGTGGACTTCGAGGTAACCGTCTTGGATGACGACCCTCCGGTGTCCGGCTCAGATGCCGACGAAGCGGCGTGGTTCCCCCTGGCAGACGTAAGTGGCCTGAAACTGGTTGATGGCCTGGGGTCATTTCTCGCCGAGCACGAACTGGTTCCCGATTTCCTTCTCCCGCTGGACGGCTGACCCTTCCTGGGCGAGGTAGGTGGTCAGCGGCCGGCCCATCGTGGT
>JAKURV010000051.1 GCA_022452035.1 Acidimicrobiales bacterium
CGTGCCGGCGTTCGTGTAACCGCACCCCAGGGCCACCCCCACTGCCGCCTCGCCCATGGCCGTACGCACCTCGTCAGGCAGGTCGGGGGCCGGCGCCTCCTCGATCAACTTCTGGTGACGGCGCTGCACCGAGCAGTCCCGCTCACCCAGGTACACGGCGTTGCCGTGGGCGTCGGCCAGCACCTGGATCTCGATGTGGCGGGGTGCCGTCAGGTAACACTCCATGTAGATCTCGTCGCGGCCGAAGTAGGCCATCGCCTCGCGCTGGGCTGACTCGATGGCGTCGGCTATGGCCGACTCGTCGGTCACCACCTTCATGCCCCGTCCGCCGCCGCCGTAGGCCGCCTTAATGGCGATCGGGTAGCCGTGCTCAGTGCCGAAGGCCCGCACCTGGTCGGGGTCGGTGATGAAGTCGGCGGTACCCGGCACACCCAGCACCCCGACCCGTTCGGCGGCCAGGCGGGCACTGATCTTGTCGCCCATCACCTCGATGGCCTCGGGCGGCGGCCCGATGAACGTCACACCCCTCTCGGTGACCGCTCGGGCGAAGTCGGCGTTCTCGGAGAAGAACCCGTAGCCGGGATGCACGGCATCGGCCCCGCTGCGCTCGACGACATCCAAGATGGCCTCAGTGTCTAGGTAGCTCTCAGCGGCAGTCTGGCCCCCAAGGGCGTAGGCCTCGTCGGCCAGTCGGACGTGCAGGGCGTCGCGGTCCAAGTCGGAGTAGACGGCGACCGTGGCCACCCCCTGCTCCCGACAGGCGCGGATGACCCGGACGGCGATCTCGCCCCGGTTTGCGACCAGAACCTTGGAGAACACAACCCTATGGTTATCCGAATGGCGCCCGTTTCGCATCTCTCGCCCGACGGGAGAGGGCTGGAGGCGCCCACCGGGACCCGGTTCGGACCCGTCGAACACGTTCCCGAGACGGGCTCCACCAACGCCGACCTGGCCGCCCGGGTCGCCGACGCCCCCGACGGCCTGGTGCGGATCACCGACCACCAGACGGCCGGCCGGGGCCGCCTGGATCGCCGATGGGACGCCCCGCCGGGCACCAACCTCCTGGTGTCGGTCCTGGTCCGACCCCGCTGGACGGCCGACCGGCACCCGCTGGTCACCACGGCCCTGGCCGTCGCCACCGTCGACACCCTGGTCAGCCTCGGTGTCAATGCCGCTATCAAGTGGCCCAACGACGTGGTCTTGGTCGACGGCCCGGCCCCCGGCAAGGTCGCCGGGATCCTCGCCGAACTGGTCGCCGGGCCACCTCCCGCCGTGGTAGTCGGCCTAGGCCTCAACGTGGGCTGGCCCCTCCCCGACGGCGACGCCCCGCCCGGTGCCACGTCGCTGACCGCCGCCGGGACGTCGGCCACCCACGGCGACCTGATGGCTGCCGTGCTAGCCGAGTTCGAGGCTCGCCTGGGCGACCTGGAGGCCACCGACGGGCCGGAACGGCTACAGGCCGCCCACCGGGACCGGTCAGCCACCGTGGGATCCGAGGTACGGGTCGAGACATCCGACAGCCCGTTGATCGGCACGGCCGTCGGCCTTGACCTCGACGGATCGCTGCTCGTCGACGCCGGGGACGGCTCGGTGACCGTCCGGGCCGGCGACGTCGTCCACCTTCGCCCCGCCTGACCAGTTGGCCGCCGCGGCTCCGTTCCCACTCGGCCGGTGGGTAGTCGACTACGGGTCGGGCGTTCGGGCCACCAGGTCGGCGAAGGCGGCCGCCACGGCCGTCGTCACCGGGCCGGGGGCCGTCGGCAGGTCGTGGTCATCGACCGCGGCGATCGAGCTGACGTCCCGGGTGGCCGAGCTCAGAAAGGCCTCGCTAGCCACCTCGATCTCGTCGAGGGCCACGTCGCGTTCCACCACGTCGACCAGTTCCAGGAGCAGGCCCCGCGTCACGCCGGCCAGACAGCCCGACGACAGAGGCGGCGTAACCAGCACATCGTCCACCACCAGGAACACGTTGGTGCCCGTGCCCTCGCACAGGTGGCCGGCCGTGTTGCGAAACAGCGCCTCGGTGCAGCCAAGACGGTGGGCGACGGCCAGGGCCTTGGCGTTCTCGGCGTACGACGTGGTCTTCAGGCCGGTCAGCGCCCCGTACTCGTTACGGACCCACGGTCCCAGGTGAACCCGCTCGGTAGCGGGCCACACGTTGCCCGGACCGGTGGACAACACCAGGGTGCCCGGCCCGTCGCCCCTCCCAGATCCCAGCGGCCCCGGCCCGCTGGACCACGTGATGCGCAGCAGCCCGGCCCGCCGGTCGGCGGCCAACACCTCAGCGACAGCCTCCCGGATTTGGGCGTCGTCCGGGGCCTGGATCCCCAGACCGGCCGCCGAGCGAGCCAGCCGGGCCAGATGGCGGGTCAGAGCGAACGGCACCCCGTCCAACACCCCGGTCGTCTCGAACACACCATCCCCGACGACCACCGCGTGGTCGTCGGCCCGCACAGCGGCCTCTCCCGGGCTGAGAATCCGACCGTCGGCCCAGTTGGCGCCGACGGGGTCGCGGGGCTCCTTGGGGACCATCGGCGCAGGCTAGGCCGCGCCCAAGCCCTCAAAGGCGCGCTGGTACCATCGCCCGCGTGACGGAGCGACCCGCGGAGGGGCTACGGCGAACGTGGCCCCAGCGGCTGGTAATCCTGTCCAGCGTCCTCCTGGCGTCCGGGATGTTCGTGGCCTCGGCCCGCCTCTCCTCGTTCGAGCAGGCGGTGTCCAGCATCGTCCGCATCGAAGTCCCGGCCGGTGTGCTGGCCGACGTCTACGAGCCTGAACCCTCTGACACCGCTAATGACGACGACGAGTCCACCAGAGGGTCGTCGTCCGGTGACGACAAAGACCAGGCCGACCGACCGCAGCCGCCCCGCAACTTCCTGTTGATCGGCACCGACAGCGCCATCGGCCTGGACGACGACGACCCGGCCGGCTGGCGAGACCGGACCCCCGGCGTGGCCCTGGCCGACGCCATCATGCTGCTGCGCCTCGACCCGGGCCTGGCCCGGGCCTCCGTGGTGTCGCTACCTCGCGACCTGTACGTCACGGTCCACCGCAACGGCGTGCCGGTACGCAAAGAAAAACTGGCCTCAGCCCTGCTGGTCGGCGGCATGGAGATGGGGGCTCCGACGCTGGTCGAGACGGTCACCAGCGAGTTCGGAGTGCCCATCCACAATTTCGTGGTCGTCGACTTCCTGGGCTTCGAGAACGTGGTCGACGAGATCGGCGGGGTCTCGCTGTGGTTCCCGTACCCGGCCCGCGACGTGGCCTCCGGCCTGTACGTATCGGAGAGCGGATGCACCCGCTTCGACGGCCGGGCCGCCCTATCGTTCGTTCGTAGCCGTAAGCCCGAACTGTTCATCGACGGCCGCTGGCAGCGGGTCGGCGTCTGGAACGACCTAGAGCGCAACCGTCGCCAGCAGGACTTTCTGGTACTGGCCATGGAACGGGTCATCGACAAGGGGGCCCGGTCGGTGCTCGTACGCGACGACCTCATCGAGGCCGTTGCCGAGGCGGTGATTCTCGACGACCGCCTCACGTTGCGGAACCTCATGGAACTGGGTAACGCCTTCGCCGACTTCGACCCCACCGGCATGGAACGCCACAGCCTGCCCGTCTACGACGACGTGGTCGGCACGTCGTCGGTGCTGCGCCTCCACGCCGACGCCCGCAAGGTTTTCGACGTATTCCGCGGGATCTCCCTGCGGCCTGACGACGTACCGGTCGACGTCGTCGACCGGCGAGGCCCCGTCGACGAGACGGTGCCGGCCTTCCAGCAGATGTCCTACAAAGGATTCCCGGTACGCCCGCTGATCGGCGACCCAGTGCCGGCCACCACCGTCCGGGCAGCCCGGGACCGCTTCGACGCCGCCGTCCTGGTTGGCCAACTGGTTGACCCCCTGCCCCGGTTCGAGTTCGACGACGCCCTCGCCGACCGGGTGGAGCTGGTGCTCGGCCAGGATTTTGGGACGTTCCTGCTAGCCCCCCGAGACATCGAGGAGGTGGACGCCGCGGCCCGGGCCGCCCTCGCCGCCCAGGGCGACGTGGCAAACGGAAACGCCCTCCCGGTGTTCGACCCGGCACCCGACGGCGACCAGGTGGCCACCGTGTTACCGGCCCGCAGCACCCGGCGCACCCTGAAGATCCGGGCGGCGTCGTTCGACGGACGGCGCCCCGATGGCAGCCGCTGCCCCTGACCCATGAGCCACCGACCACCGTTGTCGAGGCGACCTCCCGGGAGCGGCCGGTGAGCGGGCCCATCCGGGTGGCCCACCTCCTGGAGCAGTGCTGGCACCGGGTGCCTGGCGGCACGGCGGTGGCTGCCGTGGGCCTAGCTCAGGCCCTCCACGCCCGGCTCGACGTAGACGTCACCGGGATTACCGCCCGACACGCCTCCGGCCCGCCGCACCACCTGGACCCGGGCGTCCCACTGG
>JAKURV010000052.1 GCA_022452035.1 Acidimicrobiales bacterium
GTGTTGGACCCAGGTCTGGCCCACGCTGGCCGGGTGCCTCGTGAAGATGTCGCCGATCGCCATAACCCGATCGTAGAGTCGGTTGGGCAGTGTTCGCGCCCAGATAGTGGCCGTAACCGTAGCTACGGTGGTGGTACCGAAACTGGGAGGACTTCCATGGCACTCCTCGGCGACTACCGGCTGACTGACCGGTACCTGAAGGACCAAGGCACCACCTTCCTCACTGGCATCCAGGCCCTCGCGCGGGTCGCAGTCCAGCAGCTGCGCATCGACCGGTTGGCTGGGCTCAACACCGCAGCGTTCGTCTCCGGGTACCCGGGATCGCCACTGGGAAGCTTTGATCAGGAGATCGCCAGGGCCACTGCCCTCGTACCCGACCTTCCGATCGTCCACCAGCCGGGCCTGAACGAAGAACTCGCAGCCTCAGCCGTAATGGGCTCCCAGCTGGCCTCCGAACAGCCCGACTGCCAGTACGACGGGGTGCTGGGCATCTGGTACGGCAAGGCACCCGGCCTGGACCGGGCCACTGACGCCCTCAGACATGCCGTGTTCGCTGGAACGTCCCGCTACGGAGGTGCCGTCGTCCTGGTCGGGGACGATCCCTCCGCCAAGAGCTCCACGTTGCCGTCCAGTTCGGATTCCGCACTGGTCGACCTCCACATACCGATCCTCTACCCGGGAGACGTCCAGGAGATCCTGGACCTGGGCCGCCACGCCGTCGAACTGTCCCGACTGGCCGGAGTGTGGACCTCCCTGAAGGTCGTCGCCGCCGTAGGTGACGGCAGCGGCACCGCAAACCTCGACCTGGGACGCACGGTCCCCGTGGTTCCCGACATGGTCATCGACGGTGTCGCCTACGAACACCGCCCCGACGGCAACCTCATCACCCCGCACACCCTGAGACTGGAGCAGGACTTCCGAGAGGCCCGCGCCGAACTGGTCAGGCGCTACGCGTTGGCCAACGGCCTGAACCGGACCACGGTCGACACTCCGGATGCGTGGATAGGGCTCGTCGCCAGCGGCTTCA
Organism: Acidimicrobiales bacterium; assembly: GCA_022452035.1. Classification (NCBI taxonomy): domain Bacteria; kingdom Bacillati; phylum Actinomycetota; class Acidimicrobiia; order Acidimicrobiales; species Acidimicrobiales bacterium. The sequence goes on from JAKURV010000052.1 coordinate 1,028, forward strand.
CCTACTACGAAATGCTCCAGGCCCTTGGCCGACTCGGGTTGACGACCCCGGCAGAGATCGCCGCCGCCGGCATCCGCGTGTTCCAGATGCAGATGCCCGTGCCGTTCAACCCGGCGGTCATCCGGGAGTTTTCCAGGGGACTGGACGAGATTGTCGTCGTCGAGGAGAAGAACCCCACCCTCGAGTGGCTGGTCAAAGACGCCCTCTACGGCGGTCCTGACCAGCCTGTCGTCGTCGGCAAGACCCACCCGGACGGTCGGCTCCTCATGCGCAGCTGGGGGATTCTCGATGCCGACGCCATGGTCGACGGCCTCCGGGAACGGATCTCGGCTCGTTCCGGCGACCGACTCGCTCCGGAACAAAAACGCCGCGAGCGGGTGCCGATCCCGCTGTCTGTGGAACGGTCGCCGTACTTCTGCTCCGGTTGCCCGCACAACTGGAGCACCAAGGTTCCCGACGGTGCCCTGGTCGGCGCCGGCATCGGATGCCACATGATGGTGCTACTCATGGACGAGGACCGAGTCGGTTCCACCATCGGCATGACGGCAATGGGCAACGAAGGCGCCCCGTGGATCGGTATGGCGCCGTTCGTGGACCGACGGCACTTCACGCAGAACATGGGCGACGGGACGTTCTTCCACTCGGGACAGCTCGCCATCCAGGCAGCAGTCGCAGCCGGTGTCACAGTGACCTACAAGGTCCTCTACAACGGAACCGTGGCCATGACAGGCGGCCAGGACGCCGTCGGCGGCACCGGAGTCCCGGAAATCGCCAAGATCCTGCTGGCCCATGGAGTCAGCCAGGTGCTGGTCACCACCGAGGATCGCGGCCGCTATCGGAGCGTCGAAATGCCGGCCGGCGTCAAAGTGTGGGACAGGACCCGCATGGTCGAAGCGCAGGAAGCGCTAGCTGCCGTCGACGGCGTAACGGTCCTCATCCACGACCAGGAATGTGCCGCGCAGACCCGTCGGCTCCGCAAACGGGGGAAGGCCACCACACCGGGCTTCCGCGTCGTCATCAACCACCGCCTCTGTGAAGGATGCGGCGATTGTGGCGAGGTTTCCAACTGCCTGTCCGTCCAGTCCCTGGAAACGCCGCTCGGCACCAAGACCACGATCGACCAGACGTCGTGCAACCTGGACGCGAGTTGCCTGGACGGCGATTGCCCCAGCTTCATGACCGTCGCAGTCGACCCGGATGCCCCGCCAGCTGCAACACCAGAGCCCGACCACGAGGCCCCACTCGGCGCACCTGTCGCCATCGTCAACACCGACACCGTCGACATCCGCCTAGCTGGCGTAGGCGGCACCGGTGTGGTCACCGTGGCCCAGATCCTGGCCACGGCAGCCATGTTCGACGGGTACGAAGTCCGAGGCCTCGACCAGACGGGAATCTCCCAGAAAGCAGGGCCGGTGGTCAGCGACATCCGGTTGTCGCGCATCACCGAGCTGACATCGAGCCTCATCAGCGAAGGCGGCGCCGACGTGATCCTGGCCTTCGACCTGCTCGTCGGAGCATCCGAAGACGTACTACACGTCGGTGATCCGGACCGCACGGTGCTGGTGGCCTCGAGCACTGAGACGCCCACCGGGTCCATGGTCGGACACCCCAGCCGACAACTCCCCGACCTGACAGAGCTCCTGGACCGTGCCGCGGGAGTTACGCGGACGCAAGACAACAAAGTCGTCGATGCCGGCAGGGCGTGCACGGACATGTTTGGCGATACCTCGTCGGCCAACGTCTACCTGCTGGGCGTAGCAGTGCAGACCGGTGCTATTCCGATCGAGCCGGCGTCAGTCGAACGCGCCATAGAGCTCAACGGGGTGGCCGTGGAACGCAACACCGCTGCGTTCACAGCTGGAAGGGCTGCCGTAAACAGCCACACTGGCGTTTCAACAGGGCCCGGAAGCCATTCCGGCAGCGTTCAAGTCCTCGTAGACGAGCTCCCGGAAGCCCTCGCAACCCGGGTGACGGCCCTGGACGCCGCCACCGGGCTCGGTCCACTACTGAAGATGCTCACCTCGGACCTCGTCGGCTACCAAGGCTCTCGCTGCGCCTCGACGTTCCTCGACCTGGTCGAAGAGACAGCAGCCCGGGAAGGCTCTGTCAGGCCAGGGTCGACTGACCTCACCGAGTCGGTGGCCCGTGGCCTCCATCACCTGACTGCCTACAAGGACGAGTACGAGGTAGCGCGCCTGCTCCTAGCCCCAGAAGGCCAAGCAGCTGCCGAAGCCGTCGGAGGCCCAGCGGCGAAGGTCTCGTGGCGTCTCCACCCGCCGGTGCTCCGGTCCCTGGGAATGGGCAAGTTGTCCGTACCCGCCGTGCTGGGTAGGCCCCTGATGAAACTCCTGGCCAAGGGCCGGTGCCTTCGGGGAACCGCATGGGACCCGTTCGGTCGAACCGAAGTGCGCCGCCTGGAACAGTCCCTGGTGCGCGAATACACCGGAGCAGTCCGGCAGATCCTTCAGGGCCTTACGGCAGAAAACCTTGACACCGCGGTCACGACTACCTCGGCTGCCATGAACGTGAAGGGCTACGAGGCACTCAAAGTGACAAGCGGGAGAGCACTTCTAGACGTAATCGGTGGGCAGACGCCGCCAATCTCAGAAACCTGAGTCAAACGCCTTCCAAGATCCGCCTTATCGACTGTGGAGCCTTGGTCAGCCAGCGAGTGAAACCTCCGTTAGGAGCCCTGCTGGACCCCAGTATTTGGTTGGCACCAGAAAACTTTGAGCACGCCTAAGGGTTAGCGGGTGACGCCCACCACGGCACCCGCCGTGGCCTGGACCAGGTCCTTGGGCTTCACCGGGAACACGGAGTCCGGGGTGCCGGCGGCCGCCCACACCTCGTCGAAGTCCATGAGGTGTGGGTCGACGACGGTGCGGAGGGGCACGGTGTGTCC
>JAKURV010000053.1 GCA_022452035.1 Acidimicrobiales bacterium
AGGTCGTCTCCCGACGAGCGCCTCCAAGTTTCCTCGGCCAGGGACACCACCTCGCGCAGCGGCCGCCCGGTGGCCCGAGCCACTCGTGCCGCATCGTCGGGTTCAGCCTTGGCCCGACCGGCCGACACCTTGATAGCCACGGTGTAGCCGTCGACCTCCACCTCGTGCATGGTTCGGGCGGTCGCCCACCGTTCCACCCCGTGGGCCCGGACGCCCAGCGAGCCCGTCTCAGCGGTCAGGACCCCGGCCACCGTGGCCACGGCCGCCGGGTCACACAGGGCGCTGACCACGTGAGCCGGTCGACCCTTCTTCATGACAATGGGGGTAACCCAGGCGTCTCGGGCCCCGGCGGACAGGCACTCGGCCACAGCGTGGGCCAGGGTCTCCCCGGTGGCGTCGTCGACGTTCACGTCTAGGCGGGTGAGCGGCTGGCCCGAGCCGGGCACGCCGACCACTTCGTCGGTGGCCGTCCCCACCACCACCTGGGTCAGGTTGGGGCGCCCTTCCAAGTCCCGGTCGCCGGCGCCGTAGCCGGTGGCCTCCACTACCAGCGGCGGCAGCGCGCCCCAGCCGGTGGCTAGTGCGGCCAGCAGCGCCGCTCCGGTCGGGGTGGTCAGCTCGTACGGGACGTCGGTGCCATGGGTCGGCGCCCCGGCCAGCAACCCCACGGTGGCTGGTGCAGGAACGGGGATCAGGCCGTGGGCCGACCGGACCATCCCCTGGCCGGTAGCCACGCTGGAGGACCACACCTCGTCTACGTCCAACACCTCAAGGGCGGCACATGTGCCCACCACGTCGACGATGCTGTCCAAGGCCCCTACCTCGTGGAAATGAACCTGCGATGGTGGCCGGTCGTGCAGCCGGCCTTCCACCTCAGCCAGCGCCTCGAAGACGGACAGTGCCCGACGGGCCACCCGGTCGGGCAGCATGGCCTCGCCGATCATGGCCAGGATGTTGGCCGCCGTCCGGTGGACCGTGGTCTCTGTGGCCCCCACCTCGACCTTCGTCCCAGCCAGGCCACACCGTAGGACCGGCTCGGCTTGCAATGTCCATCCGTCGACGGGAAGCCGGTCGACCAGTGCCCGCACCTCGTCCACGTCGGCGCCGGCGTCCAGTAGTGCACCGAGTGCCATGTCGCCGGAGATTCCGGAGAAGCAGTTGAACCAGGCCCGTCGAGTCATCGGGCGTCGGCCCGTCGGGGGCCTAGCTGGCGCACCACGGCACACGCCGCACCGAACCCGTTGTCGATCCCGACCACAGTGAGGCCTGAGGCGCAGGAGGCCAACATGCCCAGCAGGGCGGTCACGCCGTCCAGCGAGGCGCCGTAGCCCACGCTGGTCGGAACGGCCACTACCGGTGCACCGGTCAGGCCGCCGACCACGCTAGCTAGGGCACCTTCCATCCCGGCCACCACGACCACCGCATTGGCGTCCTGTACCCGATCCACGTCGGCTAGCAGGCGGTGGAGTCCCGATACGCCGACGTCAGCCAGTCGGTCGGCATCGATGCCGTGGGCCCATAGGACCGCTGCGCACTCGTCAGCTATCGGGGCGTCAGCCGTGCCGGCGGTGACCACCAGCACCCTCTCGCCGCGGACCGGTGCCCGTCGCCAGACCGCGGTCCGGCCGAGGACCGTGCCCGTTGCGTCCACGGCCAGTGCCGCCTCGACCTGGGCCTTGTCGGCCCGGGACAGAACGACCGGGCCGGTGCCGCCGTCCAGCAGCTCGGCCACCACTACGGCTACCTCTTCGGCTGTCTTACCCGGCCCGTAGACGGCCTCGGGCAGCCCTTGTCGCAACGCTCGGTGGTGGTCGATGCGGGCCAGGCCCACGTCGGCGAAGGGCAGGCGCTGCAGGCGACGTACCGCCTGGTCCGGGTCCACCCGGCCGGATGCCACGTCGAACAGCAATCCACGAAGGGCGTCGGCGTCCACATCACTATCCTTGCCCCTCGTGGCCCACCTCGCACCCCCGGACCGTTCGACGTTGGCGTACCTGGGTCCCCGGGGCACCTTCACCGAGCAGGCGCTCTACACCCAGCCCGACCTGGTGTCGCTGGACTTGCAGTTGGCGTCGTCCATCCCGGACGTGTTCCGTCGGGTGGTCAAAGGTGAGTCGTCCCTCGGCTTCGCGGCGATCGAGAACTCGATCGAGGGCAGCGTCAACATCACCCAGGACACCTTGGCCTTCGAGGTCGACCTGTTCATCCAGCGCGAGGTCGTGATCTCGATCCAGCTAAACCTGATGGTGGCTCCGGGCACGGCGATGGCCGACGTGGAACGGATTGTCTCGTTCCCACACGCCATCGCCCAGTGCCGGGGTTGGTTGGCCCTAAATCTGCCGGACGCCGAAGTCCAGGCCTCAAACTCCACAGCTGACGCCGCTCGCCTGCTGGCCACCGAGCCCGACGGACGGACGGCAGCTATCGCCCCAAGCCGGGCTGCCGACGCCTACGGGCTGGAGGTGTTGGCCGCCGATGTCGAGGACCACCCGGAGAACCAGACCCGCTTCGTCCTGGTGGCCGCGGACGGGATCCCCGCTCCAACCGGTCACGACAAGACCTCTCTCGTCGTGTTCCAGCGAGCTGACCGCCCGGGGTCGTTGCTGGGGATTCTCCAGGAGTTTGCCGCCCGGTCCCTCAATCTGACCCGGCTGGAGTCCCGTCCCACCAAGCAGGGCCTCGGCGACTACTGCTTCCTGATGGACCTCGAGGGCCACTTAGCCGACGAGCTAGTAGCCGACTGCCTCCGGAACCTCCACATGAAGCATGGCCACGTAAAGTTCCTGGGCTCCTACCCGGCCGCCGGGTCCAACGGGGATGCCGTCCGACACGAGGCGTCCGAGGCCTCGCTGTCTGCAGACGACTGGTTGACCGACCTCCGGTCGCGCATTCTGGGCTAACCGACCAGCGGTAGTCACCGGGGCCAGCTGCACCAGGCCGTGGATCCAGGCTCACACACCGAGGTGTGAGGACCTGCCGTGACCGACTGCCGGTGGTGGCGGAGGGAGGGGGATTCGAACCCCCGAAGCCGTGAGGCTCAACGGTTTTCAAGACCGTCGCAATCGTCCGCTCTGCCATCCCTCCGTCGCGCAGCGTATCGGCGGAGGTCCATGGCCTCCGGGGCGCAGGTAACATCCGGGCCCGAGGAGAGGTGGCCGAGTCTGGTCGAAGGCGCTCCCCTGCTAAGGGAGTATGGGTCAAAAGCTCATCGTGGGTTCGAATCCCACCCTCTCCGCCATCCGAATCCCTCGAGGTCCCAGCAACCGGCGGTGGACGGTTTCCGGGCCGCCCCTAAACTCGGCTCCCTGCGCTCGTAGCCCAATTGGATAGAGCATCTGATTACGGATCAGAAGGTTGGGGGTTCGAGTCCCTCCGAGCGCGCCAAGCAAGTTCGCAGGCCAGGACCCCCAACCGGTTCAACCAACCCGTTCACATGGGTTGACCTGTGGTGTTGCGGCAGCCACAGGGGTGGCACACGGGGACACAGCGGGCTGGTCAGGGGCTCACGAGGCGGCTTCAGGCACCCACAGGATGTGCGTGCATGCCGACGGGCTCGGGTCGTGTGAGGTCGTCGGAGGAGGTTTCCTCAGGCGTTCGCCTCGGCCCGGGCCTTGAGCATGGCCGCGAAGTCGCCGACCGGTCGGACCTGCGCCGTGCCGGCATCAATGATCGGAAACATGCCCTGAAAGACCTGGGCGGCGTCGTCGGCATCGACCACGAAGAAGAAATCGTGGCCCGGCGGGTCCACCCAGGCGCCCACCACCTCGTTGACGTGCTCGGTCAGGGTGTCCATCACCGCGCCGAAGGT
>JAKURV010000054.1 GCA_022452035.1 Acidimicrobiales bacterium
TGGCCGTCCAGGTCGGTGCCCTCACCTCGCCTCGGGCCGTCCGGGCCTTCCAGGCTCTCGAACGGGCCACCTACCGCCGGTCCGACGCCGTCACTGTCCTGTCCGACGACCTAGCGGCCAACGTATCGACCAAGGTTGCCTCACTGCCCCCCGATCGGCGTCCCGTGGTGCGGGTCATCCCCAACTTCGTGGACACCGCCGCCGTCCGGCCGATGGATCGCCAGACCGCCTATCGGGCCGAACACGGCCTAGGCGACCGGACCGTTGTCATGTACGCCGGCAACCTCGGTCACTCCCAGTCGCTGGACCTCCTCGTCGAGGCGGCCCGCCGCCACCGCCACCGCCCCGACCTGGCCTACGTCGTCAACGGAGGTGGCGTCCGGGCCGACGACCTTCGGCGGGCCGCCGAGGACCTGCCGAACCTGACCGTGGTCGGCTATCAGCCCGCGGAACGGGTCCCCGAGGTGCTAGCCACCGCCGACGTGCACGTGGTGCCCCTGCGGGCCGGCCTGGGTGCCTCCAGCGTCCCGTCCAAGACCTACGCCGTCCTAGCCGCCGGCCGCCCAGTGGTGGCCAGCGTGGACGAGGGCACCGAGGTGGCCCGTGTGGTGTCCGAGGCCGGAGCGGGCCTAGCCGTACCCCCCGACGACCCCGACGCCCTGGTCGCCGCCGTGGAGCGCCTAGCCGACGACCCCGACCTGCGGGCCACCATGGGCGCCGCCGGTCGCCGGTGGGCCGAGCGGTGGCGGTCTCCGACGTCGGTGGCCGAGGCCTACGCGGAGCTCATCGAAGGGCTACGAGATCGGAGCTGAGGCCGGTATCGGGCTCGACCGGCCCGGAGAACAAGCCCGATGATCCGCCGGGGGGCGCCGCTAGCCTCTGGGCCCTATGGCACGTGGAGACTCAGCGAGCAAGATCGCGCGCGCCGCCCGGGCGGGAGCCTCGGGAGGCACCGGTGAACGAAGGAAGATGGGCTTCCCGCTGGCCGTCGGCCTGGTGGTGGTCCTCGGATCGCTGCTCGTGCTTTGGGCCCGCTCCGACCGCGAGGCCACCTCGGCCCCCCGGGTCGGCGACCACTGGCACTCCGCCTACGACGTCTACGTCTGCGACGATTTCCGGTCCAAGATCGTGGTCGAGACCGACCCGAACGGCATCCACACCCACAGCGACGGACTGATCCACATCCACCCGTTCAACAAGTTGGCCTCCGGACAGGACGCCACCATGGGCCAGTTCTTTAACGCCTTCGGCGGCCGTATCGACGACGACAGCGTGGTCCTGGACACCGGCGAGGCACTCCTGGCTGGTGCCGACTGCAACGGCCAACCGGCCGTGGTCAAGGTGGCCCGCTTTGACGCCGACGACATGGAGCGCGACCCGGAGGTCCTCACCGAGGACCTGGCGAACGTCCGGTTCCTCAAGGACCGGGAGGCCTTCACCATCGCCCTGGTGCCAGCCGACGTGGAACCACCCGCCCCGCGGCCCGAGCGGCTGACCTTCCTGGACGTGGTGAACCCGCGGGCCCTCACCTCGGATCCGTCGGCCCCGGCGCCCACCACCGGCGGGTAGCGCTCCCGGGCCGTGCAGGCCATCGTCCTGGTCGGGGGGTTCGGAACCCGGCTCCACCCGCTCACCCGGGACGTCCCCAAGCAGATGCTGGCGGTCGTAGACCGGCCGATGATCGAACACGTCGTCGCCCACCTGGCCGGCCACGGCGTCACCCGAGTGGTCCTCTCGCTGGGCTTCCACCCCGAGGCCTTCGCCGACGCCTACCCCGACGGCACGTGTGCCGGCATCCCCCTGCACTACGCCGTAGAACCCGAGCCACTGGACACGGCGGGCGCCGTGCGCTTCGCGGCCGCCGAGGCGGGCCTCGGCAACGGAGACGAAGCCTTCCTGGTCCTCAACGGCGACGTCCTCACCGACCTGGACGTGGGTGACGTCGTGGCCCGCCACCGGGCCGCCGGAGCCGAGGGCACCCTGGCCCTCACCGAGGTGGACGACCCGTCCCGTTACGGCGTGGTCCCCACCGACCGGGACGGCACGGTCTTGGGCTGCGTCGAAAAGCCGGAGGCCGCCACGGCGCCAACCCGGTGGATCAACGCCGGTACCTACGTGCTGGAACCCACGGTGTTGGCCCGCATCCCCGACGACCGCCCGGTGTCGATCGAGCGCGAGGTGTTCCCGGCGATGGCCGTCGAGGGTCGGCTCCACGCCGTGGCGTCCGAGGCCTATTGGATCGACACCGGAACCCCCGAGGCCTACATCCGGGCCCAGCTGGACCTGGTGGACGGCACCCGTGGCGACCTTGCGGCCGTCCACCCAGAGGCCACGGTGCACCCCGACGCCCGCATCGACCGCTCGGTGGTCATGGCGGGTGCCGCCGTCGGCGAAGGGGCACGCCTGTGTGATGCTGTGGTGATGGAAGGCGGGTCGGTCGGCGCCGGCGCCACGGTCGACCACTCGGTGGTCGGCCCCGCGGCCCGGGTGGGGCCAGGAGCCTCGCTCAGCGCTCTGACCGTCGTCGGCGAGGGACAGGTCATCTCCGACGGCCGGTGCCTGTCCGGCGCCCGGATCCCCGAGGACGCCTGACGTGGCCGTCCTGGTCACCGGCGGAGCGGGCTACATCGGTAGCCACACCGCGGTGGCCCTCCACGATGCCGGTCGCCACGTGGTCGTCCTCGACGACCTGTCCAACTCGTCTCCGGCCGCCGTCGACGCCCTGCGCTCCCTGACCCGGCCCGACCTGCCGTTCGTCGAGGCCGACGCCGCCGACGTTGACGCCGTGGGCCGGACCCTGGCCGACCACCGGGTTGACGAGGTCGTCCACTTCGCCGCCTTCAAGTCGGTCAGCGGGTCGATCGCCAATCCAGAGGGTTACCACCGCAACAACGTGGGCTGCACGAGCGGCGTGGTGGCCGCCATGCGGGCCCACGGCGTGTCCCGCCTGGTCTTCTCGTCGTCGTGCACCGTCTACGGCGAGCCGGACGACGTGCCGGTCATCGAGGCATCGCCCATCGGGGCGACCAACCCGTACGGCGCCACAAAGGTTGCCTGCGAGGAACTTCTGGCCACCGAGGCTGACGCTGGCGGGCTCGACATCCTCCTGTTGCGTTACTTCAACCCGGTGGGCGCCCACCCCAGCGGAGACCTCGGCGAGGACCCCCGGGGCGTGCCCGACAACCTGGTGCCCTACCTGATGCAGGTGGCGGTGGGACGTCAGGAGCGCCTGGCGGTGTTCGGCGGCGACTACGACACCCCGGACGGCTCGGCCATCCGGGACTACCTCCACGTCATGGATTTGGCCGAGGGCCACGTGGCCGCCCTGGACGCCCTCGCCGACGAGGACGGGCCGAAGGGCTGCACAGCGGTCAACCTGGGAACGGGCACCGGCTACTCCGTGCTGGACGTGGTGGTCGCCGCCTCCCGAGTTGTCGGCCGGCCGGTGCCCCATGAGGTGGTGGGCCGTAGGGCCGGTGACATTGAGCGGATCTGGGCCGACCCGTCGCTGGCCGTCGACCTGCTGGGCTGGCGGGCCACTCGCAACCTGGACGAGATGCTGGCTGACCACTGGCGCTGGCAACAGCGCCACCCCGACGGCTACGACGCCTGACCGCCTGGCCG
>JAKURV010000055.1 GCA_022452035.1 Acidimicrobiales bacterium
TGCGGTCGATGGGCGGCCCGACCAGCTGGTCGACCAGGTCGACGGCGTCCGGCTGATCGAAGCACCGGTCGGTGAGCACCGCGGTGGGCAACTTGTAGTCGGGGTAGGGCTGGTACCAGCGCTGGGCGGTCAGCCCGCTGACCGTCAGATGACCGGCCAGCTCGGCCCGCGAGAAGGTGCGCACGGCCGCCGTGGCGTCAGTGGCAGCCACCGTCGGGTAACCCTCCAGGCCAACGAACGGCAGCCCGAGGTGGTCCTCGTCGGCCTGCAGCCAGTAGGCGAGGCCGAAGCGGTTCTCGATGGCTACCACCAGGGCACCACCGGGCCGCACAAGGTCGGCCAGGTGTCCCAGAAAGGCATCGGGGTCGTCGCCGGCGTACTCCAGCACCCCGACGCACAGCACCACGTCGAACCCGTCGTCGTCGACCAGATCGGTAGCCGACCCGTGGCACACGTCGACGTCCAGACCGGCGCAGCGCAGGGCGGCAGCCTCGGCCCGGAGGGCGTCGCCCTCTACGGCCACCACAGTCGCCCCCTGTTCGGCCGCCCACCGGCTGTTCACTCCGCTGCCCGCTCCGACGTCCAGCACCCGCACGCCGGGACCCAGGCGGATCGGGTGCAGGAGATTCGTGCGGGCCCGGCCGAAGTGGTAGCGGGTTGGCCAGTCGTCGATCTGGGCGGCCAACTCGTCCGAGGCGCTGGACCGGTCGCTAGCGGCCCGCAGAACCGAGACGATCCGGTCCTCGGACCCATCGCGCCAGCGCCGATCACTCACCGGACCACCGACCCGTCACTCCGGCACCGGACGTTCACCGGTCCGCCGATCGGGCCGACCAGGTGCCGCCCAGGGCCACCAGCCCGTTCTGCTGGTCGACGCCCGTGGGCTCCACCTCGAAGCGCACCAGATGGGTGTGGCGTTCGAAGACCCGGCGCATGGTGGCGTCGTGGAGGGCCACCGAGAGCTCGTAGATGCCGGGCTGCACGGCCAGGGAGTCGACGGCGTAGTCCACCTCGACGGTGCCAGCGTCGTCGGCGGCCCGGGCGGCCGCCCCCGAGTTGATGCTCGCCACGTGGGTGCCGTCGGCCCGGTAGAGGCCGAGGGCCACAGTGACCGGCTCGCCGACCTGGTCGGCGTCGACCCGGACCCGAAACCGCACCGGCCGGCCGGAGCCCACCCGGTCCATGGGGTGGCCGTTGGTATCCACCAAGTCGACGGCCCGGACCAGGTCGTCGGGTCCCAGGCCGCCGAATCGTCGGGGGGCCGACGGCGACGGGTCGGTAGGCGTAGGACTATCGACCGCCCCGTCCAGAAACTGCTCAATGACTTTGGGCGACGGGCCGACGGCCTGCAGGGTGCCCTGCTGGATCCATGCCGTCTGCTCGCACAGCCACCCCACCATGTCGAGGTCGTGGCTGACCAGGATGATGGTGCGGCCCTCGGCCTTCAGTTGGGCGAACCGGTCCAGGCAGCGCTTCTGGAACGTGTGGTCGCCGACGGCCAGTACCTCGTCGACGAGCAAGATCTCCGGCTCGACGTGGATGGCCACCGAGAAACCGAGCCGTACGTACATGCCTGACGAGTAGTTACGGACCGGCTCGTCGATGAAGCGGTCCAACTCGGCGAAGCCCACGATGTCGTCAAACCTCCGACGGATCTCCTTTGCCGTGAAGCCCAGGATGGCGCCGTTCAGGTACACGTTCTCCCGGCCGGTCAGCTCGGGGTGAAAGCCTGCGCCCAGCTCCAGCAGGGCCGACAGGCGACCGTTGACCGTTGCCGTGCCCTCGTCGGGTCGCAGGATCCCGGCCAACACCTTGAGCAGCGTGCTCTTGCCCGACCCGTTGCCTCCGATGATCCCGAACGTTGAACCATGCGGAATATCCAGGTCGACACCCCGGAGGGCCCAGAACTCCTCGTAGCGGGTGCGGTGGCCAGCCAGCACCGTGGCCTTCAGGGTCCAGTTCCGGTCATGAGTGAGGCGGAACCGCTTACCCAGGCCGTCGAGCAGGACCGCGGACTCCGGCGACGGGGCCACGCTCACACCTCCTCGGCCATACGGGGTTCGAGCCGGTTGAACACCCGGAATCCGAGGGCCAGCACGATGGCCGTGGCGGCCACGATGGCCAACCATCGTTCGAGCGACGGGAACCGCAGGTCGTAGAGCACATTCCGGTAGGCCTTGGCCCACGACACCATCGGGTTGAGCTGGTAGAGGGTGCGGTAGCCGATGCCCAGGAACTCCCGGTCGGCCGGAACCATGTTCAGCGGGTAGAGGATGGGCGTCAGGAACATCCACGGAGCTAGGGCCACACCTAGGAAGTGCTGGACGTCCCGGAAGTACACGTTGGCGGCGCTGATCATCAGGGCCAGCCCGATGGTGAACAGCAGTTGAAGCAGCATGAGGGCCAGCACCACGGGGATCCACTGGAAGGCGATGTGGCCCTGCAGGACGGCGATCAGTACCAGCAGCACAGCCATCTCGACCAGAAGCGTCAGAAACCGGGCCAGCACCGACGACGTGGGCAGCACCCAACGGGGAAAATAAATCTTGGTGACCAACGGTGCGTTAGCCGTGATAGCCCGGGTGGCCTCGGTGAGGCTGGTGACGTGGAACTGCCACGGCAGCAGCGTGACGAGCAGGAACACGGCGTAGGAGTGCAGGCCGCTGGGGTCGCCGACCGTCGGCTGGATACGCAGGAACACAGAGAACACGGCCGAGTAGACGACCACGGCGACCAGGGGATTGAGCACCGACCAGGTCCAGCCCAGCGCCGAGCGCTTGTACTTGCTGCGCAGGTCGCGAAGCGTGAAGTTGACCAGCAGGTCCACCGGGATGAGGGCGTGAAGGTCGCGACGCGACCGCGGCAGCCGGAGCAGGGGCACCGGTCGAGCCTACCGGTCACCCCCTAGGCGGCCGGGGGCGCGCCCCGGCCCGAAGGGGCTGGTCGGCGGCGGCCTTCTACGCTGATCGGGATCTTCCGATGACTACGACGCCCCTCACGCCCAAGCCGGACGCCAATCCGGCGGCCTCTGGCCTGTACCTGCGCCTATGGCGCGCCGGGTTCCGGTGGCTTTACGTGCTGGACGCCGTCGGAATCCTGGCTGTGGCCGTGCTGGTCACCGTGGTCCGATTCGGGACCGCATGGCCGGAGCCGGGCGAGCTGGTGGTTGGCATGGTGGCCCTGACGGCCATCCTGCAGGTTGTCTTCTACTTCGGGGGGCTCTACGAGAAGCAGGCCCGGTTGGGTCACCGGATGTGGTGCGCTCGGGTGGTCGGCTTGACCCTGGTGGCCCTGGCCATCGGGTTCGTGCTGGTGCTGCCTACCGGCCGTTATGCCG
>JAKURV010000056.1 GCA_022452035.1 Acidimicrobiales bacterium
CAGCCGAACAACCCAGCCACGCTCAACACCATTGTGTAGCCCCGTTGGGATGCCACCCCCCAGACCACGCCGGCGCCCACTAGCGCTCCGAGAATTCCTCCAAACACCCCAACCACGAGGGCCTCGAACAGGAACTGGACGGCAATGGTCCCCCGGCTGTGGCCGAGCGCCCGCCGAATACCGATCTCCGAGGATCTCTGGATAACCGAGATAGACATCACGTTGGCGATACCGACGCCGCCCACGATGAGCGCCAGACCGCCCATCATCTTGGTCAGATTGTTAAGACTCTCGTCAACCTGGGACTGGGCGTCGAGCAGGTCCGTGGGCACCGAAGCATTTGCCCCGTCGGGGCCGCCCAGGCTCACTACCGTCGGGATCTCCTTAGCCACTAGCGCTGTATTCTCGGGTGCCCGAACGTACAAGCGACTCGGATCGGGATCGTCGAGATCCCAGTCGGCGACCGCGGCGGTAAACGTCAGGAACACCGCTGAGTCCATCGAGGGCTCCAGTAGGACCCAGTCAAGGACCCCGATCACGCCGTACTCCAGGCCATTCAGTTCGATGGTCCGGGCCTCACCGGCCAGGTAGCCGTACTCGTCGGCCAGGTCCCGGCCGATGACGGCCACCCGGGCACCCGAGGACTCGTCAAAGTCATTTAGGAACCGTCCGCTAACCAGCGGCACCTCCAGCGTCTCCGGAAGGTCCAGGCCACTGGCGATAACCGGCACCGGGAAGGCCCGATAATAATCTTCGGCCCCGGCAAAGGGCACGGTCACGATGTCGGACATCTGGCGGGTGCCGGTGACGGCCACCACGTCGGGAAGGCGGCGGACCCGGGCTACGGCGGCGGCCTCGATCACCGGATCCTGTCCGAAGCCCAGGCCCGAGGAGGCGTTGACCACGATCAGGTCCGTCCCCAACTCCTGGAGCTTGGCCTTTAGATGGCCCTTCGAGCTCTCGTTGATGCCGATGGCGGCCACGATGGCGGCCACGCCCAGCACTGGACCCAGCATGATGAGCAGGGTCCGGACCTTGCGCGAGGTCAACCCTGAGAAGGCGACCCCTAGGAGTTCCCGGAAGCGCCTCATCCCGGAGCCAGGGCCTCGTCGGCCACGATCTGGCCGTCGAGCATGGAGATCTTCCGACGGGCTGCGTGGGCTACGTGCAGGTCGTGGGTGACGATGCAGACGGCCCGTTCGGGGGACTGGAGGTCCCCGAAGACCTGCAGCACGTTTTCGGCGTTGTGAGAGTCCAACGCCCCGGTGGGCTCGTCGGCCAGGATCACGCTGGGCTCGGTGGCGATGGCCCGGGCGATGGCCACCCGCTGCTGCTCCCCACCCGACATCTGGACCGGACGGTGGTCGTGACGGGCTCCTAGGCCAACTTGTTCTAGGGCCGACAGGGCACGAGCGCGGCGTTGCCGGGCCGACAGACCTCGGTAGAGCAACGCTGCTTCCACGTTGCCGGTCGCCGTGAGGTGTGGGATGAGGTGGAACTGCTGGAACACGAAGCCGATGGCTTCGCCGCGGAGGCGGGACCGTTCGGCATCGGACAACTGGGTGGCGTCGGTCCCTCGCACCCGGACGATCCCGCTGGTCGGGAGGTCCAGGATGCCCAGCAGGCCGAGCATGGTGGACTTCCCGGATCCGGATGGCCCGACGATGGACAGGAACTCCCCGGCCCGGATGTCCAGCGTGACATCGTCGAGGGCGCGGACCTGGACCTCCTCGCCGTAGACCCGTGAGACCCCCTCGAGAGCTAGGACCGTTTCGGTCACGAACGGTCTATTTCGAGGATCACGAACTCGCCGGCCGAGACGCCGGACACCACCTCGACGTAGGCACCGTCGAGCATGCCGACCTCTACGGCCCGCCGCTCGATCACGCCCTCAGGGGTCACGACCCGCACGGTGTCCTGGCCGCCGTCGGAGAGCACAGCGGCAATGGGGACCACTACAGCATCCACCGACTGCTCCACCACCACGTCGATGGTGACTACCGCTCCGTCCACTCCAACCAGGTCCTCGGTGGTCCCGACCACACCCTCGTAGATTTCGCTGTTGCCGGAGGTGGTGGCGTTGTCGTCCAGTTCGGTGATGACGCCGTCGACCTCCTGGTCACCGGCGGCCAGGTTGACGGTGACCTCCTGTCCTTCGGCCAGTTTGGACCGATCGGTCGGGCTGGCGAAGAGCTTGACGGTGAAGACCGGCTCGGTGAGATCGAACAGGGGCGTCCCCCGCTGGACGAGGTCGCCGTCCTCGATAGCCACGGTTCCCACCCTGGCTGGCCAGTCGGCCACCACCATGTCGCCGGGCAGGAAGAACACGTCGTCGTCGATGGTTCGGATGGGGATGGTCACCGACTGCTCTCCGGACCGTAGGAGAGCCGTTCCGGTCACCACCTCGTAGTCCACCCCGGCCTGGGCGCTGCCGGTCACTGAGTAGTGGACGCTGGTGTCCTCGTCGGGGGGCTGATCGGCTCGAATGACCACCGTTGCCGTGCCGCCCTCCACGACCTCGCCTCCGCCGGTCACCGTGAGTTCCGGAAGGTCGTCGGACTCGATCAGCACTGTGGCCCGGTCGCGGTCGCTTAGCTGGTAGGCGGCCTCCGGATCGGCGATCAGGCGAACGGTGAGAGTCTCGTCGCCCTCTACGTCGTCGTCGGCCCGCACGGGCACCGTGAGGACCACCCGTTCCTGCCCCTTGCTCATGGTGATGTCGCCGTCAGGGGCGTTGTAGTCGGCGTCGGCGGTTGCTGTTCCCTCGACCACGTAGAACACGTCCAGGTCTTCGACCAGTTCCATTGTGGTCTCGATGGTGAAGGTGGCCGAGCCCGATTCGCGCACCGTTTCGCTGTCGGCCCGTAGTACCAGGATCGGAACGTCGGGAACGTCGGGGTCGTCGACGCTGACAGTCACCTCGTCGTCCTCGCCCAGCACGTACCGGGCCGCCTGGGCCACCCGGAGGTCTTCGCGGGTGGCCTGGAGTAGGTAGTCGATCCGGTCCTGCTCGTCCCTTAGGGCACTTAGGGTGGTGTCCTCTCCCTCCAGAACGTCGGCCAACCGCTCGGCGGCGTCATCCAGGAGGTAGTTGATCCGGTC
>JAKURV010000057.1 GCA_022452035.1 Acidimicrobiales bacterium
AGTCCCTGTTCTGGTTGGAACGGCGGTGGCCACAGGGACCGGTGTGATCTGGTGGCGAGCTGCCGCAGCGCTGGTGGTGGCCCTCGCCCTCCAGGTGGCAGTCAACTACGCAAACGATCTGTCTGACGGCCTGCGTGGAACCGATGGTCCGGAACGCGTCGGTCCGGCCCGCCTGGTGGGTGGGGGCTTGGCTACCCCCGAGGAGGTCCGGACGGCCATGCTTCTCGCCTTCGCCCTGGCTTCTGTGGCGGGCCTCACCCTCGCCGCTGCTGTGACCCCGTGGCTACTCGTCGTGGGAGCTGCGTCGGTGGCAGCCGGGTGGTTTTACACCGGCGGGTCCCGGCCGTATGGCTACCGGGGACTGGGCGAGGTGTTCGTGTTCGCCTTCTTCGGCCTGGTGGCCACGGTGGGCAGCACATACGTGCATCAACAGCGGATGCCAGGCTTGGCCTGGCTGGCCGCTGTTGCCGTGGGGTTCCTGGCCTGCTCCCTCCTAGTCGTCAACAACCTACGTGACCGGGTGGGCGACGAGGAGGGAGGGAAGCGGACGTTGGCCGTCCGGCTGGGAGACCGCCGGACCCGGCTGTTGTACGTAGCACTCCTGGACGGCTCTCTGGTCGTGGGGTCGTTGTGCGCCCTGTCCCGACCTTGGGCTGCCCTGGTATTGATCGCTGGCCTGATGGCCGGGCCATCAGTACGCAGGGTGCTGGCCGGAGCCGAGGGCCCAGACCTAGTGGATGTCCTGGCCCGAACCGGAAAGATCCAGATGGTGGCCGGGGCGTTACTGGCCCTAGGCCTGGCCCTGTCGGCATGACCGACTGGCCTTAGGTCCGGCTAGCGCTCAAGAGTTGAGCGATGCCGCCGCTGCACCGGTCTTTGGCCACCTCAACGAAGCCGGCCGTGGCGATGGTGGCCAGCAGGTCAGCTTCGGGTGGAAGGTAGGCGACCGAACGGGGGAGGTACCGGTACGCGTCTCGGTCCGACAGGAGCCCACCGATGAACGGAACCACCCGACCAAAATAGACGCTGTGGCCAAGACGCAGGAAAGGGCTACGGGGTCGGTCGACCTCCAGTAGGGCGATCCGTCCGCCGGGCCGGAGTACCCGGGCCAACTCAGCCAGGAAGGGCTCCAAAGCGGTCAGATTCCGGAGAGCGAATCCGCAGGTGATCCCGTCCACCGAACGGTCGGCCACCGGGAGTTGGAGAGCATCGGCGTGGACGAGTGGAGCGTTAGTGGTGGCAGCGGCCAGCATCCCCCAGGAGAGATCCATACCGACGACTCGGTGGCCGGCGTTCTCCAGGTCCCGGCACAGGTCTCCGGTCCCGCAGGCCAGATCGAGCACGGTGGAACCGGCCGGCAGGCCCAGTCGGAGCACCGCACGGTGCCGCCACCGGACGTCGAGGCGGAACGTCATGATTCGGTTGACTAAGTCGTAGCGGGGGGCGATGGCGTCAAACATGGACCGCACAGCGGCGGCTTTCTCAGCGCCTTGGAGAAGGGGACGTGAGGGGTCGGGGATCTGGGCGCCGGAGAAGGTCACGGATCCCTCCGGCTCATCGGAACCAGATGCGCTGGTGTTCCCGGCTGGTTGGGTGAAGCAGGAGGATCAGCAAGACCACCGGGAAGAGCAGGATCAGTGCCGTGGTCACCGGGTTGCCCAGGCCGTACCACCGCAGGCGCCAGACCACGGCCAGCGAGGCCGCCATTACGCCCAGACGCCAGCCCCAGCGACGGTCGTTGGCCAGTCCCCAGGCGGCGGGGAACATGGCCGCGCCCACCATGGCCAGAAAGGGGCCTCGTACCAGGTTGAACAGCCCCTCGATGTACAGGAGCATCGTGGCGCTGAGCAGCGTCTGGGGATGGAAGCGGTTCAGCCAACTTCGCGCCTGCATGGGCGCCAGTCTGTCAGCGTCAGCGTGTGATCCGACCCCGCCTGCGCGGTTCGCCGATCAGGTAGCGGGTTGGCGGCGGATGGGAACAGCTACCCGGATGTCAGTTCGGTCAGCACGCAGCTGGCCACAGGCGGCGTCAATCTCGGTTCCCCGGGTCCGTCGGATCGTGGCGTTGGAGCCGTGAGAGCGCAACTCGTCGGCGAAGGCCCGAACCCGGTCGGGGGGCGAGCCGACGGTGGGCCATCCGGGCGTGGGGTTCAGCGGGATCAGGTTTACGTGGGCACCGAGCGGTCGGGCATAGGCGGCTAGCCGCCGGGCGTCCTCCGGACGGTCGTTGGTGCCGTCGATGAGGGCCCACTCGAAAGACAGTCGTCGGCCGGTGGCCGTCACGTGTTCCCGACAGGCCTCAGCCAGCTCGGCCAAGGGCCACCGTCGGTTGATGGGGACCAGCTCGTCCCGGAGGTCGTCGTCAGCGGCGTGCAGGGAGACGGCCAGGTTGACGGGGAGAGACTCTGTGGCCAGACGACGGATGCCGGGTACTAGGCCCACGGTGGAGATGGTCAGGTGACGGGCAGATAGCCCGAGGCCGTCATGGATCCGCTCCACGGCCGCCCAGGTCCTGTCGTAGTTGGCCAAGGGCTCACCCATGCCCATAAACACCACGTTGGAGACCCGCCGGTCGCCGGCATCGACTTGGGCCCTGACCACCTGTTCCACGATCTCCCCGGCGGTCAGGTGGCGGTCGAAGCCCATCTGGCCGGTGGCACAGAACCCGCAGGCCATGGCGCAACCGGCCTGGGTGCTTACGCAGACTGTGGAACGGTTCCGGTAGTGCATAAGGACTGTCTCGATGAGGGTGCCGTCAGCGAGACGCCACAGCCACTTCACAGTCCTCCCCCGGTCGCCCACCGAGCGGGTGTCCTCTACGAGGGCGGCGGGAAGGTGTTCGGCTAGGTCCCTGCGGAGGGAGGCGGGCAGCGTGGTCATCTCCTCCGGTTCAGCTAGGGCGTGGTACAGGGCCTGCCAGAGTTGATCTAGGCGATATGTGGGCTGGTCGACCAGCAGGTCAGCCAAAGCCTC
>JAKURV010000058.1 GCA_022452035.1 Acidimicrobiales bacterium
TCGCCGGTGGTTCCCCGGGCGGTGAGGGCGGCGCAGATGGCAGCGACCGCGTGCAGCCCGCCGCCGGCGCTGTCGGCCACCGTGGCACCGGGCAGAGCCGGCCCGCCGTCGGCTGTCCGGCCCGAGCAGTGGAGGTAGCCCCCGACGGCCAGGTAGTTGAGGTCGTGGCCCGCCCAGTGGGCCCGGGGGCCCGTCTGGCCGAAGCCGGAGGTCGAGCACAGCACGATGCCCGGGTTGGCGGCCCGCAGCGCCTCGTAGCCGATGCCGAGGCGGTCCACGACGCCCGGTCGAAAACTCTCAATGACTACGTCGGCTTCGGCGGTCAGCCGTAGGAAGGCACTCCGTCCACCATCGGATTTGAGGTCCAGGAGGACGCGACGCATCCCCCGGTGGGCGCTGTATGCGTAGGCCGGCGGGGTGATGTGCACATCGGCGTCGCGGGGCACTGGACCCACCTTGATGACGTCTGCACCCCAGTCGGCCAGCCACCGGGAGGCGCGCACTGCGGGCCCCACCGAGGCGAGGTCAAGCACGGTGATTCCGTCGAGGAGAGGGCGATCGGTGGTCATGTCAGGGTCTGGTCGTTCTGGAGGATTCCGGTCAGAAGTTCTTGGGGAGGCCTAGGCCGCGGCGGGTGATGATGTTCTTCTGCACCTCGGAGGTGCCACCGCCGATGGTGTCCAGCACCGTGTAGCGGTAGGTCGACTCGGCCCGTCCGACCATCGGTGCTTCTTCGGTGCCCACCCTGAGTTGAGTGCCGGGGCCGCCCAGGTCCATTGAGGCGTCAGCCAGCACCTTGGAGAACTCGGTGGTAAACAGCTTGTACTCCGAGGCCTCGATGGTTGGGGGTGCGCCACCGGTGGCCTCGGCCTTCACCGAGGCGTCCACGACCCTAAGGCCCATGACCCGGGCCACCTCGGCGGTGGTGGCAAGCCGGGCGATCCGGGATCGCACCTTCGGGTCGTCTTTGAGTGGTTGGCCGTCGCGGGAGGCGGTGCGTACGTACTCGATGAGCAGGTCGAGGCGCTGCTTGACCGGTGAGAAAGTGAACATGGTGAACCGTTCGATGTCCAGGGCCTGGGAGATGTATTGAAACCCGTGGTCCAACTGGCCGACCACGTACTCATCGGGGACGAATACATCGTCGAAGAAGACGTCGTTGGTGCGCTCGTCGCCCATCGTCCAGATCCCCTGCACCGTGATGCCGGGATGGTCTAGCGGTACCAGGAACAGGGTGATGCCCGAGTGCTTGGGGGCGTCGGGGTTGGTTCGGGCGCCCACCCAGTACCACTCGGCGAAGTGGGCCGACGTGGTCCAGGTCTTCTGGCCGTTGAGGATCCAGCCGCCACTGGTCTCGGTGGCCTTGAGCTTCATGGCCGCGGCGTCCGAACCGGCCTCGGGTTCGCTGTAGCCGACCGCGAACTCCACCTCGTTGGCAAGGATCTTGGGTAGGAACTCCTCCTTGAGGAACTCTGAGCCGTGGGCGATCAGGGTCTTGCCGATGATGCCGACGCCCTTGCCGATCTGGGGGCCACCACGCGCGGCGAGGGCCTCGTTGAGGATGTACTCGTAGACGCCCTCGCCTTCCTGGCCGCCGTACTCCTTTGGCCAGGTGATGCCCAGCCAGCCCTGCTCGCCCATCTTCTTCATCAGCGCTCGGCGCTTGGGCGTGTCGACGATCTGGGCCATGTTTTCCCGGGTGGGGTCGAATACCTCGGGATCGTCATTGGCGTCGAGGAAGGCCTCGACCTCGGCCCGGAAGGCCTCTTGCTCAGGAGTGAAGTCGAAGTCCATGGGCGTCCGCTCTGAAGGAAGGTAATCTGACGGTCCGTCAGATAAGAACGGTATCGGAGGCGCAAGCCATGAACACGACCAGGGGAATCCTCGCCTATGGCGCCCACATTCCCTACTGGCGACTCGCCCGGTCCGAGATCGCCTCGGTCATGGGCGGGGCAGCTGGCCATGGCCACCGCGCCGTGGCCTCCTTCGACGAGGACACCACGACCATGGGAGTGGCCGCCGCACGTCGGGCATTGGCCACCACACCGGGAACCGCTCCCGACGCCCTCTGGTTCTCCACCGTGGCGCCGGCGTACCTTGACAAGACCAACGCCACGGTGGTGCACGCCGCCCTCCGACTCGACACCTCGATCCCTGCACTGGACTTCGGTGGTGCACAGCGATCGGCCGTGGGCGCCCTACGGGCCGGCCTCACCGGCCCGGGTCGAACTCTGGTGGTGGCGTCCGACATCAGGATCGGCCTACCCACCGGACCCGAGGACGGCGGGGGCGGTGACGGCGCGGCAGCCATTCTCACCGGATCGTCCGACGACGGCCCACTACTGGCCGAGTACCTGGGCGGGGCCACGGCCACTGGTGAATTCACCGACCGCTGGCGTACGCCGGGTAGCGCCCACTCCCGCACATGGGAGGACCGTTTCGGTGAGCAGGCCTATGTGCCCCTGGTCAGACAGGCATGGGCCGACGCCCTGGCTGCCACTGGCCTGAGCACAGACGACGTCACCGTCGCCGTAACTACCGGGCTCCACGACCGGGCTACCAGGAAGGCCGCTGCGGGCCTCGGGGTGGCCGTGGCCGACGACCGGTCGGCCACCGTGGGCAACACCGGGGCCGCCCACCCGGCCTTGCTGCTGGCCGATGTGCTGGACGACGCCGAGGCCGGTGCCGTGGTGGCTCTCGTAGTGCTGGCCGACGGCTGTGAGGTGCTGTTGTTCCGGGCCACCGACGCCCTTCCAGTTGGCCGGCCGGGCCACTCGGTGGCTGCCCAGTTGGAGGACAGGGCTGACGTGGCCTACGCCCGCTACCTGTCTTGGCGTGGCCTGTTGGAGGTCCAGCCCCCCAACCGGCCCGAGCCGAACCGACCTTCGTCATCGGCTGCCCTGCGCCGCACCGAC
>JAKURV010000059.1 GCA_022452035.1 Acidimicrobiales bacterium
CAGCGATTGGTACCAGACATCACCCAATTGGACTGCCCAGTAGGTGCACTCCGGGATCTCCACCTCCAAAAGAAGGGCCTCACTCTCGGCAATGCGATACCAAGCCTGGCCGTATCCCTGGTCAAGGCTGCCTCCCATAGAACTCGCGGCACCCTGAGCGCTTTGGACATGATCGAACGAGTTGACCTCGCCCCGGGCCAGGTGCTGGCTACCGAAGTCAGCCCAGAAGGCGGTCATATCAACCACCCGGTCGGCAGTAGGACCAAGACGCGAAGTCAGGTCGATAGGCCCAAGACGGCTTGGTGCCGGACCTGGTTCCAGGCATTCCAGATGGAGGTCGGCCGGCTCCTCGCCCTCCCAGTCGTAGAAGAACTGGCGGATCATCAGCCTGCAACGACGGGGTGGCAAGGCATGCCACACAGCGGAGGACGTGTCATCGGGGCAGGGACCAGCACCAAAGAGGAGTTCGAAAGTGCCGTCGTTATCGGTTTGGAGGTCGTCGCCGTTCACCGTAAGGAACTGCTCAATCTTCCCCTCCGAAAAATCAGTGGTCATCACAGAGAGACCTAGATACCGAACCGTCCCAATGTTTCCCGACAACCGATAGGTACGTGAGAGGTCGACAGTTGCGATCTGATAAAGGCCATCGGGGTTGTCCTGACCGTTCTTGAACGGATGAAACCATGACAGTTCGGGATGTTCAGGATCACCACCCTCGAGATCACGGGAGACGTCGCTGGCTAGACGTCGGAGCAGAGCACGGATTCCCTCGGCCCGGTCGATGTCGTCCCCCGGTCGACCGGGGTCCAGTACGAGGTCTGCACCGTCCTTCAGGCGATCACAAAAGGCATTCCAGGCTGAACGAAGATCAACTTCTTCCACTAGTCCTCACCGTGCCAGGTCGCGAAACTCCAGATGTTGCCTTCGGGGTCGGCCGCCGAGAATCCCCGCGCTCCGTACTCCTCGTCGCGTAGACCACGAACGATCGTGGCACCAGCACCTACGGCTCGATCGTGCAGGCCGTCCGGGTCGTCTGTCACTGCGTACACGCTGGTTGGGCCTACAGGCAGATCCAGCCTGTCGTGGTCGTCGTTACCGGTTACCGCATCCCCGAGCATCACACCGCCCCCTCCCGGCCACCTGAGCTCGGCATGGATAATGCCGTTGCCTTCTGGCACAACGAAATGCTCGATGAAACCAAATGCCTTGACCAGGAAGTCAATGAGGGCCTTCGTGTCACGGCAGCGAATAGTTGGGAAGAGGCCCGGGTGTGACATAGCCGAATCCTACCGACGAGGTATTGGGCGGGGCAGATCAGTGACCGAGGTGGCCGCTACCGTTCCGCCATGGCCCGTCCCCGATGGCTCGACCGCTGGCGCAGATACCAGGAACCGGAGCGGAGCCACACAGTTTTCGTGTTCTCCGGGGGCTCGGTTCGTGGGGCGGCTCAGGCCGGAATGTTACGGGTCCTTCTCCACCGGGGGATTTTTCCCGACGAAGTGGTAGGGGTGTCGGCTGGAGCCCTCAACGGGGCGTTCCTGGCCCACGATCCGACCGTCGCCCAGGTCGATCTTCTAGAGAGTGTCTGGCGGGACGTGGCCGACAAGGCGCCCATCCGGGGAAGCGTTATTCGCAACGTCGCCTCAATCATTCGGGGGCGGCCCAGTTTTGATCCGGGAGAGCGGCTCCGGGCTGTCATCGCCGAGCACGTCCCCATGGAAGACCTGGCCGACATT
Source organism: Acidimicrobiales bacterium (assembly GCA_022452035.1). Lineage (NCBI taxonomy): Bacteria > Bacillati > Actinomycetota > Acidimicrobiia > Acidimicrobiales > Acidimicrobiales bacterium. Next base: position 1,737 of record JAKURV010000059.1, read on the forward strand.
GCTGTGCCCTGTCACGTAGGCACAACCGACGCCTCGACAGGTCAGGTGGCCTGGTGGACCAGCGGACCGGTGGTTGATCTGTTATGCGCGACGACCGCGGTACCAGGAGTACTGCCGGCCGTCGAGCTGAGCGACGGCCAACGGCATATCGACGGCGGCGTGGTATCCAATATCCCACTTCGCAAGGCGGTGTCCTTGGCCCCGACCCGCCTAGTGGTACTAGACGTCGCAGCGAAGTTCACGCCGGCCGAGAAGCAAACGGCGCTGTCGCTGATGATGGTCGGGATCCGGGCCGCGGCGGCCGAGTTGACCCGTCAGCAGTGGTTTGACGTCCCAACCGATCTAGAGGTACTCCACCTGGAGCTGCCCACCGTGGACGACGCCCCAGACTTTGAGTTCGACCTCGTTCCGGATCTCATCGAGGCGGGCGCCGAGGCCGCCGAACGAGTCCTCGACCGGCTAGACGCTGCCGTCTGAGGTCAACTGTCGCGCCGCCTCTGCCGTGTTTTGGATGGCCCGACGGTGTCCGTGACCGTCGGAAGTCCGACATCGGGAACCGGAAGGTCGCCGTCCAGTACCCGACGGATGTATGCCATGTGCTCAGGAGTACTGCCGCAGCAAGCCCCGATGACGGAAATCCCGGCCTCCCGAAGGCGGTGGGCATGGGCGGCCAGCACTTCCGGAGTGGCGTCGTACTCCAGAGTGGCACCCCTCCAAATCGGAACACCGGCATTGGCTTTGGAGATCACCGGGATATCGCCGACGGCGGCCCGGATAGCGACCACCGCGGCCTCGGTGTCGGTCAGGTTCGCACCACAGTTGGCGCCGATGCCGGCCACCCCGAGCTCAGCTAGGAAGACCCCAGCCTCCTGGCCGGTAACGCCCATCATGGTGCAGCCGGCAGTGTCGTAGCTGAGGGTGACCACGATGGGGAGGTCCGAGACCTGGCGGGCGCC
>JAKURV010000060.1 GCA_022452035.1 Acidimicrobiales bacterium
GACGCGGTCGTGCGGGACGACTTTCCTGTGGTACTTGGTTCGGTGGTGGTAATCGCCACAGGGTTTGTGGTTATCAATCTCACTGTGGATCTAATCTATTCGTACCTCGACCCAAGAGTTAGCCGTGACAGTTAAGAGTGGCACCGCTCTGGTGACAGAGGAGGGAACTGGTCCCAACGACGTCGTGCAGCGCCGACTTGGACCCGGATTCTGGATTCCTATTGGTTGGATCACACTCATGGTGGGAGTGGCCCTGCTTGCCCCGATCCTGCCGATCGCCGACCCGGAGGAGACTGGAGTGGGTGGCCGCCTCGATCCACCCAGCTGGGACAACTGGTTCGGTACCGACACCAACGGTCGGGACATGTTCGCCCGGACCATCTGGGGGGCCAGAGTCTCGCTGGTGGTCGGCTTCGTCGCGCTGGTGGTCGGCTTCGTGATCGGCGGAACGATCGGTGTGATAGCTGGATTTTTCAGGGGGCTCGTCGACAGGTTGAGCATGTCAGTGGTGTTCGTGTTGCTCTCTTTTCCCGGCCTCGCCCTCGCCCTGATGATCATTGGTCTGCTCGGCCAGAGCCTAGGTGTGGTCAGCATCGTCCTCAGCCTGGCGGTCGTCGCACCAGTGGCCCGTCTGGCCCGGGCAACGACTCTCTCCTTCGCTGAGCGTGACTTTGTGTCCGCCGCCCGGGTGCTCGGAGCGACCGACCGCCGGATCATGGCAAGGGAGATTCTGCCCAACGTCCTGATCCCTTTGAGCGCACTGTCGCTTCTCGGCCTAGGCCTAACCATTGTGGGCGAGGGCGGACTGGCCTACCTGGGCCTCTCGGTGGAGAACGGGTTCTCGTGGGGGAAGATGATTCAACTCGGCGCTGCTCCTCGGACACTCCGGACCGGCCCGTGGGTGGCATTCACCCCGATCGGGGCCATGTTCTTGACCGTTCTTTCGCTCAACTTCGCTGGCGACCGTTTGCGCGACTACTTCGATGTCCGCGAAGTCGGTATAAGTGGGCGTTGAAATGGCCGGCCCGTTACTGACAGTTGCCGACCTTAGGGTTGGTTTCCGCACTGAGCAGGGTGTTGTCCGGGCCGTGGACGGTGTGTCCTTCGACCTCGAGCCCGGCGAGTCGATCGGCATCGTGGGCGAGTCCGGCTCGGGGAAGACGGTCACCGCCAAGGCCCTCATGAACCTTCTGCCCTCCTACGCACAGATCGAAGGAACGGTCACTTTCGACGGACGAGATGTGTTTGCCATGGCTGCTAGAAGAGAGAAGCATTTCTGGGGGGTTGAGATGACCATGATCTTCCAAGACCCCATGACGTCCCTCAACCCGGTCAAGAAAATCGGCGAACAGATTGCCGAGTCCCTGCGAGTCCACCTATCTCGGGGGCGGCGGGAAGCTTTGGTTGAAGCCGGCGATTTGCTTGAGCAGGTCGGCATCCCTGAAGCCGGCAAGCGCCTCACCCAGTATCCGCATGAACTCTCAGGTGGGTTACGCCAACGGGTGGTGATCGCCATGGCTCTGGCCTGTGGACCCCGTCTGCTGATCGCCGATGAACCCACCACGGCGCTCGACGTCACAGTCCAGAAGCACATCCTCGACCTTCTAGACGACCTCCGCAGAGACCGCGGCATGTCCATGATCCTCATCACGCACGACCTTGGAGTGGTCAAGGGCCGGGCCGATGAGATCATGGTCATGTACGCCGGCCACACCGTGGAGGAGGCCCCCACAGACACCCTGTTTGCCGAGATGCGCCACCCCTATACCGAGGCGCTTTTGGAGACCATCCCCAAAATTGATACGCCTAGCCACACCCGACTGGTTCCTATCCCAGGACGGCCCCCTGAGGTGATCGAGATACTCGACGGGTGCCCGTTCGCTCCGCGATGCCGGTATTCGACCATCAGGTGTCTTACTGACAGACCGGGTCTCAGCTCTCAGGGGGCAGGTCACACGTGCGCCTGCCACGCCCCGGTCGGCACCCCGTTGGGCAGCGAGGCCCGGGCGGCCAACGAATCAGCTGGAATCACCGCGGCGGGCCTCGACATGGCCGAATTCAAGGTTCAGACTGGCGCAACTCTCGGAGTGGGTGACTAATGGCCGGCAGCGGCACAGAACAGTTACGCGATGCCGACGACATCGTCCTCCGGGTCGAACAACTCGTTATGGAGTTCCCCGCCGGACGCCACCAGGTGGTACACGCAGTGTCCGACCTCAGTTTTGATGTTCGACGCGGTGAGACACTTGGGATCGTCGGCGAATCCGGTTGCGGTAAATCCACTACGGCCCGGACTGTTGTTCAGCTCCCTCGCCCGACGTCCGGACGGGTAACGCTTCACCCGGGAACCGAACAAGAAGCGGAGTTGACAGCCCTGAAGGGTGAGGATCTGCGACGGGCGCGAACTCGCCTCCAGATGATTTTCCAGGACCCCATCTCGTCGCTGAATCCTCGTCGCAGAGTTCGCGATGTCGTCGCCGAAGGACTCAACGTTTGGTCCAAGGGCGATGACGCTGAGGAGATTCAAGCCAAGGTCGACGAGGTTCTTGAAGCTGTTGG
>JAKURV010000061.1 GCA_022452035.1 Acidimicrobiales bacterium
ATGGACACCACCGGGTTGGACGGGGCCATGATCACCGCGTCGGCGTCGGCTAGCGCCTCAACCACCCCGGGTCCAGGTCGGGCGACGTCGGCTCCGGCGAACCGGACCGACCGCATGGCCACTGAGTGCCCCAGGCGCACGAAGTACTCCTGGAAACCCACCTCGTCGCCGGCCCATTCGCCCTCGTCCATGGTGACCATGGTGGCCACCGGGTCCTCGGTCATCGGCAGCAGCATGGTCTCCAGGCCCCACGCCTGGGTGATCTCGGCGGTGACGGCGGCCAGGCCGGCCCCCTCGGCCAGACGGCCCGTCCGGTAGAGGTGGGTACCCAGGTCCCGGTCGCCAAGCCGGAACCACGTCAGGCCTCCGAAGCGGTCCAGCGCGTCCATGGCCTGCCACGTCTCTTCGGCCAGACCCCAGCCGGTTTCCGGGTTACCGGCTTCAGCCAGCGTGTAGGTGACCGTGTCCAGATCGGGCGACACGTGCAGCCCGTGAAGGACGACGTCGTCGGCCGTGTTCACGACGGCCGTGACCCGGTTGGCGGGCACGGCGAGGACCAGGCCCCGCAGCAGGCGGGCCGCCCCCACGCCCCCAGCCAGGACGGTGATCACGATGCCCTCCGGTCGGCCATCGGACCCGGTCAGGCCAGCCGGTCCAACCGGCCCTCGAGGAGGGCCAGGTCGGCGTCCACCATCGTCTCGACCAACTCGGTGAACGACATGGTCGGTCGCCACCCCAGGCGGTCGGCGGCCCGGGAGCCGTCACCCACCAGTAGGTCCACCTCGGCCGGTCGGTAGAAGCGCTCGTCAACCACCACATGGTCGTCGGCGTCCAGGCCCACCCGGGCAAACGCCGCCTCGCAAAACTCCCGCACGGTGTGTGTCTCGCCGGTGCACACCACGTAGTCGCCCGGCTCGTCCTGCTGGAGCATCCGCCACATGGCGTCCACGTAGTCGCCGGCGAAGCCCCAGTCCCGCTTGGCTTCCAGGTTGCCGAGTCGCAGCTCGGTGGCCTTGCCGAGGGCGATCTGGGCCGCCCCATGGCTGATCTTGCGGGTCACGAACTCCAGGCCGCGGCGGGGACTCTCGTGGTTGAACATCATCCCCGAGCTGGCGTGTAGCCCGTAGCTCTCCCGGTAGTTGACGGTGATCCAGTGGCCGTACACCTTGGCCACCCCGTACGGGCTGCGGGGATGGAACGGGGTGTCCTCGTTCTGCGGGACCTCGCGGACCTTCCCGAACATCTCGCTGGAACTGGCCTGGTAGAAGCGGATCTCCGGGTCGACCAGCCGGACGGCGTCCAGCAGGCGGGTCACGCCGAGGCCCGTCGTCTCACCGGTCAGCACCGGCTGACCGAACGACGTCTGGACGAACGACTGGGCGGCCAGGTTGTAGACCTCGTCAGGCCGGTGTTCCTGGAGGGCCTCCACCATGGACAGTTGGTCCAGCAGGTCGCCGGAATGGAACTGGACACTGTCCATCAGGTGGGCGATGCGCTCGTAGTTGACCGTCGAGCTGCGGCGCACCATACCGACTACCTCGTAGCCCTTGTCCAGCAAGAACTCAGCCAGGTACGAGCCGTCCTGGCCGGTGATGCCGGTGATCAGAGCACGGCGGGTCATGGAGTCCAGTCTGCCGGGATGACGTCCGGAAGGCGCCGTCGCCAGTCGGCCAGCAGGTCGGCCAGCGTGTCGGCCAGTGCCACCTCGGGTTCCCAACCGGTGTCAGTCCGCAGCACCGTCGGGTCGCCCCGCAGGTCAGGGACGTCCACCGGTCGGTGGAGGACCGGGTCGTCGACCAGGCGCAGCGGCCGGGTGGCCAGGCCCACTAGCCGTTCGGCCACCTCGCTCACGGCCACCGACGTGCCCGTGCACACGTTGTAGGCCGCCCCGCCCCGACCGTCGATGGCCAGGCACCGGTAGGCCCGAACTACATCGCGCACGTCGGTGAAGTCACGGCGGGCCGCCAGGTTCCCGACCCGCACCTCGTCGCCCCGGCCCGCTTCGGCGGCGGCGATCCGCGCCGCCAGGGCCGAGCAGACGAACCGGTCGTCCTGGCCGGGGCCCAGGTGGTTGAACGAGCGGACCCGCACCACGTCCATTCCGTGGCCCAGGTAGGCCTGCAGGGCCAGTAGGTCAGCTGCCGCCTTGCTGGCCGCGTATGGCGACACCGGGCGTAGCGGGGCCGTCTCGTTCAACGGAAGGTCCTCGGGCCGAACGACGCCGTAGACGTCAGCGCTGGTCACTGTGACCACCCGGGCGCCGCCGGCTGACCGGACGGCTTCCAGGAGGTGGAGGGTCCCCTCGGCGTTCACCCGCAGGGTGTCAGCCGGGGCTTCCCACGAGCCGCCCACGTCGGCCTGCCCGGCCAGGTGGAACACCACTTCCGGGTCGACCTCGGCCACCAGCCGGGCCAACCCGGCGGGATCCAGCAGGTCGGGGCCACCCTCGGAGCGGTCGGTGCCCACCACGTCGTCTCCGCAGGCCG
>JAKURV010000062.1 GCA_022452035.1 Acidimicrobiales bacterium
CCCGATGACACGGACTGGTTGCGGTTCCACCTCGTGGGAGCGACTAACCCGGTGTACTTCGCCCTGCACGCTCGTCGGCGGATGGCGCTTTACGGGGCCACCCGTGAAGATTTCGCCTTGGTAAAGGCCAAGAACAGCCGCCATGGCGTCCACAACCCGAACGCCCGCTATCCCAAGGAGTACGGCGTCGACGACGTGGCCAGCTCGCCGGTTGTATCTGACCCCTTACGACTGTTGGAGATTTGCGCGACGAGCGACGGGGGTGCCGCCCTCGTGGTCTGCTCGATGGACTATGCGCGGTCTCTCGGTGTCACCGATCCAGTCCGAGTCTCCGGAATCTCGACGGTCACCCCGACCTATCCCGACACGGTGATTGACCTGCCCTACCTGGCCACCGACTCATGGGCGGGTAGCCCGCCCCCGGACCGGGGATTCAAGGAGTCGATCGGTGCACGGGCCTACGCCGAAGCCGGTCTGGGCCCAGAGGACGTGGACGTGGCCGAGGTGTATGACCTCTCTTCGGCCCTGGAGCTGGACTGGTACGAGCAGCTCGGTCTGTGCCCGGTCGGTGAGGCGGAAGCGCTACTCCGGTCCGGTGACACAGAGATCGGTGGGCGAATTCCAGTTAATCCCAGCGGAGGCTTGGGGGCGTTCGGCGAGGCCGTTCCCGCACAGGCGATCGCGCAGGTGTGCGAACTGGCCTGGCAGTTACGGGGCCAAGCCGGCTATCGACAGGTCGAGGGTGCTCGGGTTGGGGTGACGGCCAATCAGGGACTGTTCGGACACGGCTCGTCGGTCGTGGTCCGACGCTAGGAGAAGGGAACGGCCCATGGCCCTACACGAGACGATTGCCGACGGTGTGGCCACTGTCGTCATGGATAACCCACCGGTCAACGCCCTGGGCATCGCCGACACGTACGCCCTGGCGGACCTGTTGGACGGCTACGGAAACCGGGCCGATGTCCGGTCCGTGATCCTGACCGCTGAGGGATACGGTTTCTGCGCCGGGGTGGACATCAAGGAAATTCAGGCCCTGCCGGGCAACGAGGGCATTCTGGGTGCCAACCGCTCCTGTCTCCGGGTTTTTCGGTCCGTCTACGAGTGCGCGGTGCCCGTGGTGGCAGCCGTGAACGGGTTTTGTCTGGGTTCTGGGATCGGTCTGGTCGGTAACGCTGACGTGATCGTCGCTGCCGAAGGTGCGGCATTCGGGTTGCCGGAGGTGGATAACGGAGCCCTGGGTGCTGCCACCCATCTGATGCGCCTGGTCCCCGCCCATCGGGCCCGATGGATGCTCCTGAGTTGTGAACCAGCCTCGGCCGAGGAACTGCACGACTTCGGGTCGGTGCTCCGGGTGGTGACCCCGGATGCGCTTCAAGAGGCGGCTAAGGAGGTCGCCGCGGTCTTGGCGGCCAAGGATCCGACGGTGCTCCGAGCCGCTAAGGCGTCGCTGAACGGCATCGACCCGGTAGACGTACATCGGAGTTATCGCTTCGAGCAGGGTTTCACCTTCGAGCTGAATCTGGCTGGTGCCGGCGACGAGGCCCGGGAGGCGTTCCTACGCGGCGACCGGGAGTCCGACGCGACAGCCGATTGAGCGGAGGAAACCTTGATGGCCAACGTGACGCTGGTCGTGATGGCTGGCGGTTTGGGCAGCCGGTTCGGCGGGGCCAAGCAGTTGGCCGAGGTGGGGCCGAACGGGGAGGCCCTCCTGGACTTCGCTATCCGTGACGCCCGGGCCGCTGGAGTGACACGGACCGTGGTGGTGGCCCGCTCGGACCTGGAGGACAACCTGCGCGCTCACCTGAGGTCGCACCATCCTGCCGACCTGGACCTAGAGGTGGTCCACCAGGACGCCCATGGTCCCTCCCGGGCCAAGCCATGGGGAACCGGCCACGCTTTGGTGGCCGCCGCCGCCGTGGTGGATGGTCCAGTGGTGGTGCTCAACGCGGACGACTTCTACGGCGAGACGGGTGTGTCCCGGGTGGTTCGGGCCGTGGACCGGCAGCCCGAGCGGGCTGTGATGCTGGGTTTCGCCCTGGCCGGCACCCTCCCAGCCGAGGGTCGGGTGTCGCGTGGGATCTGTCGCGTCAGCCAGGGCGGGCGGCTTGAGGGACTGGCGGAAACCCACGGGATCGGGTGGGAGGGGTCAGCAATTACCTCGCGAGACCCGCTGGGTGAGTTGGCACCGGGCACACCGGTGTCGATGAACATCTTTGGTCTACCCCGGTTGGCGCTGGACACCTTGGCT
>JAKURV010000063.1 GCA_022452035.1 Acidimicrobiales bacterium
TAGACGTCCCCCTGGAGCTCTCGCCGCTACTGGTGAAGGTGTTCGAGGACGGCCGGGAGCGATACGGGGACCGGGAGTTCTCGCCGAACGTCATTCGCCGCCTGGAGGAGGCCACAGGCCTTGATGTCCGGGCTCCCGGCTTCCCAGCCGAGATTGTTGACAACGAGCCCGAGGCGCCGGGCTACGAGGTGGTCCCGGAGCGGTGAACGAGATCCCGGAGACCATGACCGCCCTTCACCTGGTGGGTAACGGGGGTCCGGAGATGCTGGTGTTACGTCACGACGTGGTGGTGCCCGTGCCAGCCGACGACGAGGTACTGGTTCGGGTACGGGCCTGCGGCATGAACAACACCGACGTGAACACCCGAGTGGGCTGGTATTCCAAGTCAGTGACCGCGGCGACCGGGTCTAGCGGCTTTGACGTCGAGGTAGACGGCGACGCTACGTGGGGTGGCAGTGGCCTGGCCTTCCCGCGTATTCAGGGCGCCGACCCGTGCGGCGAGGTGGTGGCCCTCGGGTCGGAGGCCAATCCGGCGCTGCTGGGGAGCCGGGTGCTGGCCGACGGGTGGATTCGGGATCCTGGACGCCCTGACGACCGTTCACTGGCTGGTTACCTGGGTTCGGAGAGGGACGGCGGGTACGCCCAGTACTGCGCCATCCCGGTCCGCAACGTGTACCCAATTGACGTCGACCTGTCTGATGCCGAGCTGGCGTCGTTTCCCTGCTCGTGGGCTACCGCCGAGCACATGCTGACCCGCCCGGCGGTGTCGGCCGGTCAGACGGTGGTGGTCACCGGAGCTTCGGGGGGTGTGGGGACAGCCCTCGTACAGCTGGCCCGGCTCCGGGGGGCCCGGGTGGTGGCGGTGACCAGCTCAGCCAAATTCGCCGATGTGGCGGCCTGTGGGGCCGACGCCTGCGTTGACCGGACGTCTGAAGACCTTGTCGGGGCGGTGATCGAGGCGGCCGGAGGGCCGGTCGATGTACTGGCCGACGTGGTTGGAGGCCCGGACTTCGCCCCCCTGCTAGAGGCGCTGCGCCGGGGTGGCCGGTATACGACGGCTGGGGCTATTGCCGGGCCGATCGTGGATTTAGATCTGCGCACTCTGTATCTCAACGACCTGGAGCTGTACGGCTGCACGGTCTACGAGCCGTCGGTCTTCGAGGCTCTGGTGGGCTACATCGGGCGGGGTGAGGTGTGCCCGGTGGTGGCCGCTACCTACCCGCTTTCGGACTTCCACGCCGCCCAGGAGGCCTTTGTGGCCAAGGCCCACACGGGGGCCATGGTCATCACTGTTGACTGAGAGACACGGGCGCCGGTCAGTCGACGGGCGGCTCGTCGGCGTGGAGCGGGGCGTAGAAAGCCAGGTTGGGCTGGAGCAGGTCGAGGGCCGTCATTTCGGTCGGTGGGAGTTCCCCGTCGTGCACGCCTACCGGTTCGGTCCGGTCGCCCCACCTGAGAGCGATCGACCCCCAGGTGACGCCCCCACCGAAGGCGGTCAGAACGACCGTGTCCCCGGGGGACACTCGGCCGGCCTCTAGGGCGTCGGCGATAGCCATGGGGATGGAGGCGGCCGCCGTGTTCCCGAGATCGGCGATGTTGACGAACACCCGGTCGCCGTCAATGCCCAAGCGGCGAGTGGCCGAGTCGATGATCCGGGCGTTGGCCTGGTGGGGGACCACCAGATCAATGTCGTCGGCCGTCAGGCCGGCCCGGTCCAGTACTCGGACCGCCGAGGCCGCGATGCCTTGCACAGCGATCTTGAACACCGCCTGCCCCTCGAAGTGCAGGCGATGGATCGCTGGGTCGTTGGTGGCCGACGGTTCGCCCATCGATCCCATGGAGCGGATGAGCATCGTGCCGCCCTTACCGCCATCGGCGCCCAGGTCGACGGCCAGAACACCGGCCCCGTTCCCAGAGGCCTCGAACACGGCGGCACCCGCTCCATCACCGAACAAGATGCTGGTCCCGCGGTCCCGGTAATCCATAGCGAAGTGCAACTTCTCGGCACCAACCAGAAGGACCCGCTCGGCAAACCCCGACTCGATCATTCCAGCCACTACCGAGGTGCCGTAAACGAAGCCCGAGCAGGCGGCGTTTAGGTCAAAGGCACCGGCAT
>JAKURV010000064.1 GCA_022452035.1 Acidimicrobiales bacterium
CCAGGCCTTCCGGTCGCCGGCGGGCGAAGAGATGGTGCTGGAGAAGAACCTGTTCGTGGAAGCGGTCCTCCCCAGCGCCATGATCTGCGACCTAGCGCCAGAGGCCCACGACGAGTACCGACGACCGTTCTCCGAACCGGGCGAGGGGCGACGCCCCACCCTCACTTGGCCCCGTGAGATCCCCGTAGCGGGTGAACCAGCCGATGTGGTGTCAATCACCTCGGCATACGCGGATTTCATGGCGTCGGCCCGGTTCCCGAAGTTGTTCGTGAACGCAGAACCCGGTGCCATCCTGACCGGCCCCCAGCGCCAGTTCTGTCGCACCTGGCCCAACCAAACCGAGGTCACAGTCGCCGGTAGCCACTTTGTCCAGGAGGACTCCGCCCATGAGATAGGGACGGCGCTGGCCAACTGGTACACGGGCATCTAAACAGTAGAGACCGTTACTCACGTTTCCCATCTACGGAGCTGCGGTTGTCGCTGGACGGTTCATCCAGCACTGACTTCCGGGGGTAGATCGCTGCCCATTTGGCGGTTGCCTTCGTTACCGTGACCCCCTGTCGAAGGCGAGCTGACGTGCAGCCCGGAGATACTCGGAATAGTGACCTGTACGGGGGCGTACCCATAAAAACCAAATGGGCAAGTACCCGTTTCTCCTTCAGTGCCCGTTCTTTCTCAACTCGTCGCTGCTAATGCGATTTCACCTAGGAGCCCGATTCTTTCGAGCTTGTGACCATTGGCGGCGAGGTTGATTGTCATGCCGTCGATACCAGTGTCCATGCAGGCCTGGAGCTTCTCTCCCACAGTGTCCGAGTCGCCAAAGATCAGGATTAGCTTGGCCATCTCGATGACCTCTTCAGACCATCCCTTTGCTGCAGCGACCTCGCGCAGATCCGATTCGGCCTCCTCCATGGTCGGAGCGACACAGACCATCTGTAACTTCGTCACCACTATCTCTGACCGATCGCGACCTAGGCGATCGCAATGTTGTTCGAGAACTTCCAGTTTCCTCGGAATCTCAGAGATCGGACCGGTAGCCAGATTGGACTCGTCTGCGTACTGAGCGACCATCCGTAAAGTTTTCTTCTCGCCATTGCCACCGATCATGATCGGAATGCGAGAGATCGGTAGTGGCGAATTGACCGCGTCGGATACCTGGTAGTGGTTCCCGGCAAAACTCACCGTTTCTCCACGAAGCATCGGAATCACGATCTTCAACGCCTCTTCGAGTTTCTCGAATCGATCAGTAAACGTGCCGAATTCGTAACCGAGAGAGTCGTGTTCGAGTTGGAACCAGCCTGCGCCGATCCCCAGAGTTGCCCTACCCGACGAGACGTGGTCAAGGGCAGTGACCGCCTTTGCCAGAAGAGTGGGGTGCCGATAGGTGTTGCCCGTCACTAACGCGGAGAGGCGCACCTTCTCTGTGTGCTGAGCTAACGCGGAGAGGACCGAGTAACACTCGAACATCGGCTCTTCTGGGGCTCCGATACCCGGCAGTTGGTAGAAATGGTCCATCACGAAGACTCGGTCAAAACCTGCGGCTTCGGCCGCTTTGGCCTGAGCGACGACCGAATCAAATATCGCCGCCTCGGGAGTCCCCGGGTAGGTGAAGTTTGGAATCTGATACCCAATCCTGGTCATCTCAATGTTCTCCGCTGGTTGTTTTCAGGGCTAGTTGGTTAACGCCATCCCCAGGCACTTCGAAGGCGACGCATGTCTCACACCGGTTGAGTTTGACTATGGGCCGGGGCTCGTGGTGAAGTCGGCCTCTAAGCGTCCTAATCGTGCGGCGCCCAAACGAATGGTTGGAATAGATGTCCCAGACCGTCCACGCCCTCTTCCCGTGCCAAGCAGGCAAGGGTGTCGAACTCCTCGCCATCCTTCGAAGCGAGCAGGGTCTAACAGCGACCCGTGCCTTTGAGGGCTGCGAATCCATAGAGGCTTACCCCGACACAGCCACCCCGG
>JAKURV010000065.1 GCA_022452035.1 Acidimicrobiales bacterium
CGCCGTTTTCACACTGCTCAGCCACTTCGACCTGAACAGTTCAGACCGCACAGATATCCAGGTGGCCGTGGACGGCACGGCCACCTCGTGGGATCCGGAGATTGTGGTCGTAGGCCAGCAGTGGTGGTGGGAGTTCCGCTACTACTTCGACGGCCTGGACGGCCTCGACCTGAGTGACGCTCGCCATCTGCCGCCGGCTGACATCGTGGCGGCCAACCAACTCGTCATTCCGACTGGTTCGGAGATCGGTCTCAAGATCACCAGCCGAGACGTGATCCACAGTTACTGGATTCCGGCTTTGAACGGGAAGCGTGATGCGGTACCGGGTCGGGTCGCACCTTGGAAGATCGAGGCCGAGAAGCCCGGCGTCTACTTCGGACAGTGCACTGAGTTCTGTGGTCTCAGCCACTCCCGGATGCGGATGCAGACGGTGGCCATGGACCCGGCTGACTTCCAGTTGTGGGTCGACCAGCAGATGCAGTCAGCCGTCGAGCCTATTGATGCTGCTGCTCTACGTGGGAGGGAGATTTTCGAGGGCCAGTGCGCTCGTTGCCACGTGGTTAACGGCATCAATGACGGTGGTGGTGCTGACCTGGTCTCCAACGCCGCACCGAATCTGACCCACATAATGAGCCGGACCACTTTTGCTGGTGGCATCTTCGACCTTTACGATGCCGACGGTTCGCTGAATCGGACCCAGCTCGAAGCCTGGCTGCGAAACGCACCAGCTGAAAAGCCTGCCTATGCCGAGGGTCGCCGGGGTATGCCGGCCATGGGCCTCAGCGAGGGCCAGATCGATGACGTGGTGGCGTACCTCCAGACTCTGGGCACGGCCCCGGCCATGGACGTCATCGCGGCGACGGAGGTCGACTGATGAGTGATGTGACCGAGTTGGAGGCCCCGGGCGGGTCGATCGGCGTCTACACACGACCGAAAGCCAACACCGGCTGGCGAGACTGGATCACCACCGTCGACCACAAGAAGATCGGCATTCTCTACGGCGCCACAGCGATGTTCTTCTTCGTCATTGGTGGCATCGAGGCCCTGCTCATTCGTCTGCAGTTGGCCACTCCCGATGGCACGGTGCTGGGCGCTGAGACCTACAACCGGGTGTTCACTATGCATGGCGTGACCATGGTCTTCCTAGTGATCATGCCTTTAGCCGCAGCGTTCGCGAACTACCTCCTACCACTGCAGATCGGTGCCCGGGACGTGGCCTTTCCCCGGATGAACGCCCTCTCGTTCTGGGTGTTTTTAGCCGGTGGCCTGTTCCTGAACATGTCCTGGATTGTTGGCGACGCTCCCGACGGTGGCTGGTTCGCCTACGCCCCCAACACCGGGATGATCTTCTCGCCGGGCAAGGGCATGGACTTCTACGCCATTGGCCTGCAGATCACAGGCATCGCCTCGCTGGTGTCGGCGATGAACCTCATCGTGACGGTGCTCAATATGAGGGCACCGGGCATGACGCTTTTCAAGATGCCGGTCTTCACCTGGATGATCCTGGTTGTGCAGTTCCTGCTGCTGTTCGCCGTGCCCGTGATCACCGTGGCC